>CAIQJD010001009.1 GCA_903872005.1 uncultured bacterium
CCGAGCTTGATGATCTCGGCCATTTGCAGCGGCTCATCGTGGAACGAGAAGCCGATGTGCTTGAACAGCCCCTCGTCATAGGCGCGCAGCATGTCGGCAATCCAGCCGGTCTTGGCGTCAATCTCGTAGAAGTTCTTGAAGCCGATGCCGTGGAAGCAGTAGATGTGTACCCAACCCAGATCGAGGCGCTGGAGCTGATGGTCGAGCATGCGGCGCAAGTCGCCCGGCTTTTCCATGCGGAACTTGCTGGCCTTGTCGGTGACGATGATCTGGTCGCGCGCCGGCCAACTGCGTAGCGCCCGGCCGACGGCAATCTCGGCCTGCTCGTTGCCGTAGAAAAAGCCGCAGTCCACGTAGTTGACGCCGGCGCGAAAGGCGGCGTGCAGGATCTCGACGGCTTTGTCCAGATCGAGATAAGATTTGTCGCCGATGGAGACGGTCGGCATACGCATGCTGCCGAATCCCAGGCGTGAGACGCGGTAGCCGGTCTTGCCTAAGGTGCGGTATTCCATGGCTTCCTGTCACTCCTCCCGGTCTAGAGGGCGATGCGCGCCCAGTGCATGCTCATGGCCTGGGCGTTGCCGCCATAGAAGGCAACCAGCACGTCGCCGTTAGGCAGCCGGCCGGCGGTGGGATGTCCGAAGCTCCAGACGCTCATGTCTGCCCAGTAGTCGCCAAAGTCGCGCTTGCCGCGCATGCCCGATTCCTGGCCGGAGCGGCTGTCGTAGAAGACCAGCTCGCCGGCGGCGTCCCAGGTCTTGCCGAAGTCTGCGCTGAGCAGGGCGCGCAGGGTGGGCGGCTCGTGGCGATGGACATAGACCATCAACAGCCGGTCGCCTGGTAGACATAACGGGTAGGCAATCTGGCCGGCGACGCCGGTGTCCGTCGGCGTTGTCCACACCTTGCCGTCGGGGGAACCCCAGGCGATGTGGATGTTGCGATCCTGGCCGGCGGCGCGGTCATGCGTCCAGAAGAGGCCCACCATGCGGCCGGTGTGCGGGTCAATGCCCACACGCTGATCCCAGTAGAAGAGATTGGCCGCCGCGTCATGGGCGACGATGATCGCCGGCTCGAAGGTGTGCGCCCCATCATGGGAGACGCGCAAGATCGCATGATGCTCGCCGGGGCGGGGATCGTCGTAGCCCTTCCAGGTTTCGTAGGGGAGGGCCAGGCCGCCGTCGCGCATCCGCATGATTTCACCGGTGGTGGCGATGCCGGCGTAGGGCCGCGTGTCCACTTCGCGCCGGTCGGTCCAGGTTCGGCCGTCGTCGGCCGATTCGAGGACAAAGACCCGCGAAGGGAGCGTGCCCTGCGTGACCGGGTTGGAAAGCGGCCGGCCGGGCACGGAGCGGTCGAACCAGCAGAAGTTGGCGATCAGCCGGCCATCGGGCAGCTCGGAGAGGCCGGCGTGGCGCCAGGCGCCCGGCACGCCATCTACGACCAGGGCCAGACCCTCGAAGAGCGTTTCCCAGGTCTTGCCCTGGTCGGCGCTCTGGCGGATGATGATGTTCTCGTCGGGGGAGTCTTTGGAGCTGCCGGCGCGGAACGCAACCAGCCAGCGTCCATCCTGGCGCACCAGCGCGCTGGTGAAACAATTGAACCGGCGCGGCGCCGGCTGCGTGGTGGCGTCGAACACGAGGCCGCGATCCATGATTTTCATGATGCCCCATCCTTTTCGTGTCAGCTACATCGGTAGCGTTGATGGGGATTATAAACGAAGAGAGCCGGCGGGGCAATCGCGGCGCGGGCTGATTTGACTGGGGCGTGGACGAGGCGCAGGCTATCAGAGGATTGCCACGCGTGAGCCAGTATGACGGACAGATCAGATGGGACGAAATCGCCATAGACAGGCGTGGCTCTTGCCCGTATCATGAGAGTATCCTGGCAAGGCATTTTGCGTTTGTCTTTTGGAAGGTTGGTTTCATGCGGGGAAGACTCTTCTTGATCCTGGCAATCGTAGCCGGCTTGCAATCGCTGGGGATGGCGCCGGCGGCCGCCCAGGACGGCTATGAGCAACGCGTCAACTGCGGCGGCAGCGACTACACTGATTCGGCCGGCCATCTCTGGGCGGCCGATAGAACTTTCGTCGCGGGCGGTTGGGGCTTCACGGGAGGCTCGCAGCGCGCCTCGACGCCGGCCATTGGCGGGAGCGAAGACGATCTCCTCTATCAGCGCGAGCGCTACTGGATGACTTCGGCGTTGCCGGGGTATCGGTTCGGCGTGTCGGCCGGCCAGTACGAAGTCACCTTGAAGTTCGCCGAGACGCTCTGGAGCGCGGCCAACAAGCGCCTCTTCAGTGTGCGGATTGAGGGAACGACCGTCCTGAGTTACTTCGACATCTTTGCCGCAGCCGGCGGGCAGCACATCGCCGCGCCGGATCAGGTCTTCACGACGACCGTGACCGACGGCGAGCTGAGCGTAGATTTCGTGCGGATCGCCGGCTTCGACAATCCAAAGGTCAACGCCATCGCGGTGCGCTGGTTGGGGCCGCTGCCCGGCGCAACTGCGACGGGCACGCCGACGGATACGCCGGCTCCTACCGCCACGCCGACGCCATCGCTGACGCTGACGGCGACAGCCAGCCGGACGCCCACCGCAACGCATTCAGCCACGCCGACGGTGACGGAGACTCCGCTGCCGACGGCGACGCGCACGCCGACTGCGACCTGGACGCCGACGGCGACGCGAACCGAGACGGCGACGGCCACCGCCACGGGTATGCCCACGTCAACCTGGACGCCGACGGCGACGCGCACGGAGACCGCCACAGGCGCACCGACGGCGACTCCGACGCCTACGGAGACGAACGGGCCGGCGCTGACCGGCACGCCTTCGTCCACGCGCACTCTGACGCCCAGCCGGACGCCTACGGCCACGCTGACCGAGACGCCGACCAAGACGCCCACGCGCACGCCGACCTTCACGCGCACGTTGGTCCCAACCTGGACGACCGTCCCATCGCGTACCTTCACGCCGACCCAAACGCCCACCGAGACGCGCAC
>CAIQJD010001010.1 GCA_903872005.1 uncultured bacterium
GGAAGCGCTCGATGGCGTCGGCCGGCAGCGGTTTCCCCGCCCACTGATTGGCATTCTTGGTGAAGATCTGCATCGTCTGACAGCCGATGCGTTGCCCCCGCTCAATCGCCTTGTCCACGCCGCCGGCGATGGAGATGTGCGCTCCCAGTCGCAATGCGTTCATGTGGCTCCTGTCGCTATTTCAATGACTGCTGCAATCCCTGGATCAGTTGTTGCTTCTCTTGGGCGCTCAAAGCCGCGCTCGGATGCATCAGCACGTACTGCGCCGGCGGCATAGAGCCTCTCTGGATCGTCTCGGCCGCCTCGCCGCTCCCTCCCCTGCGCCCGGCGTTCCATTCGGAGAAGTTCAATTCGCGCCGGCCCAGGGTCACATCGAAGGCCAGCAGCCATGAGCTGAGCGGCAGGCGGGCGTACCAGGGCCACACGGTCGCGTTGCTGTGACAGTCGAAGCAGGCGCGCACGGCCAGCGCCCTGGTTGCCGGGCTATCCCAACGCGGCTCCTGCGCCACCGGCGGATTCGTTTCCAGCAGCCACGCGCCGGCTGTCATCAGCAAGCCCAACACGACCAGCACCCCAAGGGCTATCAAGACGCGTCGACCTTTTTTGGACATGATAGCATCCTCCGATCAGATTTTACACAAGCGTTGCGGAGTCATGGCTCACAGGCCCGTCGGCGCATCCAGGCCCCGCAATTGCAGCACCCTGCCGTCGGCCAACCCCACGAAGATTAAGCCATCCTCGGCGAAGGCCGGTGAAATTGCCAGCGCCGTCGGCGACGCATCACCGGCCAGCCGCAGCGCCTCCCAGTGCAGGCCGCCATCGCGGGAGCGGAAGAGCCGGCCTTGCACGCGCGGCTGGCCGCTCAGACTGTCGAAGGCCGTGGCCAAAAAGAAGAGCGGCCGATTGGTCTCGCCTGGCCCATACACCAGTTGCGCGGCATAGCTCTCGCCCAGCCCGGCGTCCAGACAGACCTGCCAGGTGCGGCCGGCATCGGCCGTGCGGTAGAGCCGGCCGGCGCTGGCGTACAGGAAGGCGACGCCCCAGCGGGCGAAGGCCGGCGCGGCGCTCAACAAGACCGGCGCATCCGGCAGATTGCCCTGCGTCTGCCATGTTGCGCCGGCATCACGCGAGATTTGCAGGACACGCGGCGGATTGTCGCCGGCCGCCCAGGTTGAGATCAAGATCGTCCCATCGCGATCATACTCCGGCGACAGGACAAACCGATCTACGTAACGCGCCGTGGGGACCATCCGCCAATAGGCCCCGCCGTCGGTGGAGCGATAGAGTACCTCATTGGCCGGCGCGGCGAAGATCGTCCGGTCCGCGGCGAACCCCGGCGAGAAGGCAATCTGCTCGACATGCGCATCATCCAGCCCGGCGCTGGCCGGCGTCCATTGCGCCCCGCCGTCGCCAGACCGAAAGAGGCCCGCGCCGACGACGCTGACCAGCAATGTCCGGTCACGCCCATAGTCTGGCGAAAGGGCGACTTCGCTGACGATGGGCGCGCCGGCTGGCAAGGCGTCAGCCGGCCGGCCCCATCTGGCCCCGCCATCGGCGCTCCCATATAGCTCGCCGCCCACCCCATTGAAGAGGTAATAGGCGTCAGTCGTCATACGCCTGGCCCAAACGCCGAAGAGCGTCCGATCCTGACCCCATTGCGGCGAAACGGCAATCTGGTGGACCGCCGCAGCCGGCGGGACGGCCGGCGTCCAGGGCCGCGCCGGCGCTGCCAACCCGCCGGCCGGCGCGAAGACAAGTTTGCCCCCGTCCAGATAGATGAGCTGATCCGTGGCCGCGTCGAAGCAGACCAACGCGCCAGGGGCCGGCGCCGGAAACAACATCAATAGGCGCAGCGAGGCGCTCTCGAAGACGGCCAGGCCGCCGGCGATCGGCAGATAGACC
>CAIQJD010001011.1 GCA_903872005.1 uncultured bacterium
ACGCCGGCACCAGCTTCCTGACCCTCGACAAGCTGGGCGCCTTCCAGTATGGCTCGCCCATCGTCAACATCACCGCCGACGCCACCACGCCCGGCGGCCTGGGAACCTTCGGCTACGATGACGAAGGCGCGCCGGCGCAGGCCACGCCGATCATCCGCGCCGGCCGCTTCGTCGGCTATCTCACCTCGCGCGAGACCGCCCGGCGCATCGGCCAGACCACCAACGCCACCATGCGCGCCGACGGCTGGAACCGCGTCCCGATCATCCGCATGACCAACATCAACCTGGAGCCGGGCGAATGGGCGTTCGACGACCTGTTGGCCGACAGCGATGGCGCGCTCTACATGGAAATGAACAAGTCCTGGTCTATTGACGACAAGCGCCTCAACTTCCAGTTCGCCACCGAGGCGGCCTGGCTCGTGCAGGGCGGCCGGCTCGGCCAGATGTACAAGAATGCCACCTATACCGGCATCACGCCGCAGTTCTGGAGCGGCTGCGACGCCATTTGCAGCCGCCGGCATTGGAACGTCTGGGGCACGCCGAACTGCGGCAAGGGCCAGCCCAGCCAGACCGCCCACGTGGGCCACGGCGCCGCGCCGGCGCGTTTCCGCAACGTCCAGGTCGGAGTCATGCAATAGCCCGCCGCGCTGCCGAAAGGAGCTTCTCGTGATAGAACCCGCCCGCCTCACCGAGATCATCGAGCTTGTCCTGCGTCACTCCAGCGCCGATGCGACGGAAGTGATGGTGTGGGCCGAGCAGAGCAACCTGACCCGCTTCGCCAACTCGACCATTCACCAGAATGTGGCCGAGACCAACGTGCAGGTGCGCGTGCGCGCCGTTGCCGGCCGGCGCCAGGGCGTCGCCGCCTCCAACGATGTCCGCCCGGAGAAGTTGGCCACCCTGGCTGACCAGGCGCTGCAAGCAGCGCGCCTGCAACCCGAAGGCGACGCCGATGTCCTGTTGGCCGGCCCGGCGACCTACGAGTCCGTGCAAGGCTACAGCGCCGCCACGGCCGGCTGCTCCCCACAGCGCCGCGCCGAGGCCGTGACGAGCGTTTGCCGGCTCTCTGACGAAGCCGGCCTCGTCGCCTCTGGCGCGTTCAGCGCCGGCGCATGGGCCATCGCCCTGGGCAACACGCGCGGCCTGGCCGCGCAGCACGCCGGCTCCAGCGCCAACTTCACCACCGTCATCATGAGCGAAGACTCCTCCGGCTACGCCCAAAGCTCGGCCTGGAACATGGACGACCTGGATGTGGAAGCGTTGGGCCGCGAGGCGATTGACACCGCGCAGCGCAGCCGGCAGCCACGTCGCATCGAAGCCGGCGTTTACCCGGTCGTCCTGCGCCCCTATGCCACGGCCAGCATCCTCGGCACCCTGGGCTATCTCGGCCTGGGCGCGCTCGCCCTGCAAGAGAAGCGCAGCTTCATGACCGACCGGCTGGGGCGCTACATCGCCTCGCCGCTGGTGAACATCTGGGACGACGGCCTCGACCCGCGCGGCATCCCCATGCCCTTCGACTATCAGGGCGTGCCCAAGCAGCGCGTCAGCCTGATTCACAATGGCGTGGCGCAGAGCGTGGTCTATGACCTGGAAACAGCGCACCGAGAGGGCCGGCAATCCACCGGCCACGGGTTGCCGTCCCCCAACACCTTCGGCCCAACCCCCATGCACCTCTTCATGACCGCCGGCGACGTCCCCCTGGAGGGCCTGATCGCCAGCGTGGATCGCGGGCTGCTGATTACCCGCTTCCATTATACCGTCCCCGTCCATCCGCGCCAGACGACCACCACCGGCATGACCCGCGACGGCACGTTCTGGATCGAAAAGGGCGAGATCGCCTACCCGGTCAAGAATCTGCGTTTCACGCAGAGCTACCTGGAGGCGCTGGACAACGTCGAAATCCTGGGGAGCGAGGCGCGCCTGATTGACGAGGGCGAAGGCGCAACGTGGGCGCCGGCGTTCAAGTGCAGCGCCTTCCGCTTCACCGGCGTCACGGAATTCTGAGGACGATCATGCTCAAGCAACCTACCTCGCGCACCTGCTTCTTGTGCGGCCGGCAGAACCCGATCGGCCTCAAGATGAACTGGTACAATGACGCGGCGGCCGGCCAGATTCGCGGCGAAGTCGTCGTCCCCGAACACTTCAACGGCTACCCCGGCATCGTGCATGGCGGCATCGTCGCGGCCATCCTGGACGAAACGGCCGGCCGCGCCCTGCTTCTCACCGGCGGCGCGGAGAAGTTCATGGTCACCATGAAGCTGGAAGTGAAATACCGCCGGCCGACGCCCACCGGCCAGCCCCTGACCGCCGTGGGCTGGATCGTGCAAGACGGCGATACCCGCGCCAAAGTCGCCGGCGAGATTCGGTTGAGCGATGGGACGGTGACGGCCCAATGCGAAGCGCTCCTGGCAAAAGCGCCGCCGGCCGTGGAGGCCAATTGGGCCAATGAGAAGCAATACTGGAAGGTCTACGAGGACTGAGCCGGCTTCACCGTGAGCGTCTGCTCGCGACGATACAAGACCTGGCCCGGCCCGCCGCCGGGCCGCCGGCGCACATGCCGGCGCAGCGTATAGTCCACCACCACACTCGCCTCGCCGCGGCCGGCCGAGTAGTAGGCCGCCAGCTCGGCGGCGCGGCGCAAATCGGCTTCCGCCACCGGCCCATCGGCCCGCAAGATGACGTGCGCGCCGGGGACGCCCCGGGCGTGCAGCCACCAATCATCCGGCCGCGCCGTATGGAAGGTCAGGCGATCATTCTGCCGACTGTTGCGCCCCACCAGAATGACGCGCCCGCCCGGCGAGGTGTGCGACGCCGGCGGCGTGGGGCGCGCCTTCGCCTTCGCGCCGGCCTTCTCCGCCAGATAGCCCAGCTCACGCAACTCGTCGCGGACTTCATCTAATTCGCCGCGATTGCCGGCCAGCTCGATCTCCAGGGCCGCTTGCCGGATGCGTTCCAGCTCCCCTTCGACCTCGTCCAGCAGCGGCGGAATGTCTTCGCGCGAGCGGCGCGCCTTCTGGTAGCGCCGGAAATAGCTCTGCGCGTTCTCGGCCGGCGCGAGGGCCGGATCCACGGCGATGCGGCGCGGCGGCGAGCCATCTTCCAGGTCCACCACCAGCTCCGTCTGGCCGGCGCGCAGCCCCCAACCATAGGCCAACACCAGCTCGCCGGCCTGGCGCAGGCCATCCAAATCATCCAGCGAGGCCAACTGCTGGCGCAATTGATCCTGCCGGCGTTCCACCCGCTGCGACGCTTCGGCCAACACGGCGCGCAGGCGCGCTCGCGCTGCCTGATAGGCGTCGCCGGTCGCCGCGCCGGCCAGCAGCCAACCCTCTATCGCCGCGCTCATGCTGGCCGCCGGCGCCCAGCCGGCCGGCCAATGGGTCAACGCGTAGGGCGCGAAGCAGGCTACGGCCGGCGGCGCATCGGCCTCCGCCTCGGCCCAGCCAACCGACGGCCGCGCCGGCGCATCGTCCTCGCGCGGCGCGAAGAATGCCCGCAGCACATCCAGGAGCGGCGCGATCTTCTGGGCCTGCCCGATGGGGATTTCGGCGTCGCCGTAGGCGCGAAAGGCCATCTCGCGCGCCAGCAAGGGGCTGACCGCCTGGACGCCGGCCACCAGCGCCCGCCATAGCGGATCGGCCGGCCGGCCGGCGGCCATCGCCTGCCGCAGGCGCAGCTCGGTCAAAGAATCGGGCGGCAACTTCTCTTGCGGCGGAGGCGGCACATAGGGATGATGCGGGGCAATGGTGCGATAACGGTTGAGGTCTGGCCCAATGCGCTTGATGCAGTCAAGGATCATGCCGCCGGCGTCGGTCAGGATGATATTGCTGTGCCGGCCCATGATCTCCACGATCAGCACGCTCACGCCTTCGTCGGGGTGGTCAAAAGTGAGGCGCAGGATGCGCTCGAACGCCGGCTGCTCGACGCGCTCCAGCCGGCCGCCGCGCGCCCATTTGCGTAGGAGGAGCAGGAGCGGGCCGGCGCTCTCCACGCCGCGCCGCAGGTGCGTATCGGTCAGATGGGCGCGCGCCAGCGTCGGGTGCGCGCTGGCAAGCAGGTAACGCCGGCGCCCCTGACCGTAGATCTCGAAGCCCACGCTGAGATCATCTACGCCCAGGACATCCTGCACGCGACCACCTTCGACGGTCTCGCGCAGCTCTTGCGCCAGCGCGGCCACAGTCAGCGCGTCCGTGTACATGCCGACCTCACCCGATCACTTTGGCGATAAAGTACGCCAGCGATTCGCCGCCACGCACCCGCAGGCGCTTCAACAGAAACAGATCGTCGCGGGTGTGGATGCTGCCACTATCCACCGTGACGGCGGCCACATAGTGCGCCGATTGCAGCATCGCCGTCACGCCGGCGTCATATTTGCCGGCCGGATAGCAGAAGACCTGCATCGGCTTGCCCAGATGCACATCCAGGGTTTGCTTGGAGCCGAGCAATTGCCAGACCAGGAATTCATTCGAGCGCCGGCGCAGGTCCGTATGGTCGCGCGAATGCGAGCCGATCTCCATGCCGGCACGCGCCATCTCTTCAATCTGCGCCCAGGACAGGTACGGGGCGCGTCGCTGATCCACAAAATCGGTCAGCACAAAGAACGTGGCCTGAAAGCCGTACTCGCGCAACAGGGGGAAAGCGTACGTGTAGTTATCCGCGTAACCGTCATCGAACGAGAGGATGACCGGCTTCTCGGGCAGCGGCGCGCCCTGGTTGAAGTGCTGCGCCAGCTCCTGCAGCGTGATCGTCTGATAGCCGTTGCGTTGCAGCCAGGCCAACTGTTCGCGGAACTGGGCCGGCGACACGGAGAGATCGCGCTCCACGGCGTTGGCGCCGGCCGGCGGATCCACCAAATGATGATACATGAGGATCGGCACACGGATGGCGCGCGGCGCCGGCGTCGGCAATGCCACCGTGGCGACTGCGGCCACTTTGATCGTCGGCGTGACACTGGGGGTAGCGGTGGGCGTGGGCGTATCGGTGGCCGTCTCCGTCGGGGTCGCCGTGGGCGTCTCCGTAGCGGTCTCGGTCGGGGTGACCGTAGGCGTCTCCGTCGCAGTCGGACTCAATGTCGGGGTGTCCGTAACAGTGGCGATCTCCGTCGCGGT
This sequence comes from uncultured bacterium, assembly GCA_903872005.1. Next base: position 5,109 of record CAIQJD010001011.1, read on the forward strand.
GGACAAGGGAAGCGGCGCGCCGAGCGCCGGCGCTTGCGGGACGCCGAATCCCGCGCCGGCCAGGGACGCCCCGGCCGACATGAAGAGGCGCGGCCCATCCGACGTAGCCAGGCGCGCCGTCTGCCAACTGACGCCGGTCACCCACAGGAGCGCCGCCAGACTGATGACGATGCCAAGCCAGGGGCCATGCCGGACGCCCCAACGCTTCAGCCATTGCTCCCACCCATCGCGTCGAAACAGGCCATTGTCCTTTTCCAAATCCGTTCCCCCGGAGTCACCATTGCGCCAGCGCCGGCGTTTCGCCCGCCGGCCAATCCACCAAAATGCCCAATGTCCACAATGCTGCGACGAAACCCACATAGTTCTCATTCAGGAAACGCGAGAAGAACGCGTAGACGAATAAGAGGAGCGCGCCGGCCCAAAACATCTGGGCGCGGCCATTCTCTGGCGCGCCGCGCGCCTGGCGCGCCAACAAGACGATCAGCACGGGCAAGCTGAAAAGCAGCTCAGGGATCCAGAACGGGAAGTAGCTCAGCCGGCTGGGAACCAGCCCCAGGGCGAGCACGAAGGTGGCGAAGCCCCAGCCGCGCATCTGATACGAGGCAGCCGATGTCCCGCTCGACCAGCGCCACACATCATCCACGAAGGCCGGCCCATCCCAGACGAGGTAGGGGACGACCAGGAGGAGCACGACGCCGGCCAGGGGCAAAAGCCGCCGCCAGGCGCCGGCCTCCCAGGTCAGACGCCGGCCTTCCCAACGCACGCCCAACAACAGCGCCAGGTAGAAAGGCATGACGAACCAGGCCGTCGGCTTGCTGGCGCAGGCCAGGCCGGCCGCCGCCGCCGAGAGATAGTAGCGCCAGGCCGGCCGGCGCGCCGCCTCGCCGCGCGGCAGAAGCCAGACCATCAATACCAGCCAGAAGAGGACGAAGGAGTCATTCTGTCCGAAGATCACATCGCTGCCCATGATCGGGTTGAGGCCCAGGGCCATAACCAGCAGCAGGCGCGCCGCCGGCCGCTGCGTCAGGCGCAGCGCCATCAGCAGCGTCAGCGCGAAGAGGAGCAGATAGAGTAGCCGCTGATCGTACCAGCCGGCCGCTTTCTGCCACAGCGCGGCGAAGGGCGCGGAGAAGACGAAAGTCCAGGGCAGGTAGGGATAGTGATAGACCGCCGAGTGCAAATCCAGGCCCCACTCCGCCAGGGGCGTGTTGGTGTAGTCTTCGGAATACGGGTTACGGCCAGTGACAAAGAGCTTCACGGCCTCTTCGGTCTGGATGACGCCGCCATCGTGACAATAGGACGCCGGCCCGTTCATCTGGCGCAAGGCGATCAGCTTGGCCGACGCGGCAAAGACGGTCAGGAAGATGATGAAGAGGAGGAAGCCCAGCTTGAGGCGATAGGCCGGCCGCTCGCCCAGCCGCCGGCGCGCCAGATCGGTCAGGGCATAGCCCAGGAAGCCGAGGAAGGCCAGGGAGATCAGGAGCAGCTCCAGCGGGTCGGTGAGCCAATCTTTGAGCAGCTCCAGGGACGCCGGCGAGAAGAGCCGGGCGACCAGGGGCAGGCGCAGCACATCTTGCTGCCGCGTGGGTAACACCAAATCGGCGAGGGTATCAATGCGTACCCTCGCCATCAAGAGGACGAATAACAGGGCAACATCGAGTGAGCGGAAGCGATTCACGTCGGCGATTATACTCGAATCGGGGAGAATTGAAAAACGGCGTTTGACAGGGCGCGACGCGGCGCTATAATGACCGCGCCCCCATGCTACGCAGGAGCAAAAGGATGAGTATTGCCGATATTTACCATTACCTCAAGGTGAGCGACGAGATCGCCACCGCCGGCCAGCCGACGGCCGAGCAATTGCGGGATGCCGCAGCCGCCGGCTTCACCACCGTCATCAACCTTGCCATGCCCAACTCGGACAATGCCCTGGCCGACGAAGCCGGCCTGGCGCAAGCGCTGGGCATGGCGTACTACGCCATCCCGGTCGTCTGGGACAATCCCCAGGCCAGCGATTTCGCGCAATTCGACGCCCTGCTGAGCCGCCTGCCGGCCGGCAAGACCCTGATCCATTGCGCCGCCAACTTCCGCGTCACCGCGTTCTACAGCCTCTACGCGCAAAAGCGCCTGGGCTGGTCAGAAGCCCAGGCGGAAGCCTTCCGGGCGACCATCTGGCAAGGGAGCCATTGGCCGATCTGGGAATGCTTCATCGCCGAGATGCGCCTACGCGTGAAATCGTCTTGAGGGCTTTGAAGCGCAAGATTCCGATAGCCGGCGCGGCCGGCCGCGAGTATACTCGATTCATGCAGGACGCAAAATGAGCAGTGGAATGAGAAGCCGATGGAGGCGCGCATGCATCAAGAGGAATACTGGCAGGCCGTACTGGATCGCGACGGGCGCTTTGACGGCCAATTTGTCTACGCCGTACACTCGACCGGCATCTACTGCCGGCCGACCTGTCCCTCGCGCCGGCCGCGCCGCGCCGGCGTGACCTTCTTCCCCGACGCCGTAGCCGCCGCAGCGGCCGGCTATCGCCCCTGCCGGCGCTGTCAGCCCGACCAGCCAACGCCGGCCGAGCCGCACCTGGCCCTGATCCAGCAAGTCTGCGCCTATCTGGAAGAACCCCATGACCGGCCGCCCACCCTGCACGACCTGGCAGAACGCTTTGGCCTGAGCGCCTATCACCTGCAGCGCACGTTCAAGCGCATCGTCGGCGTGACGCCACGCCAGTACGCCGCCGAGCGCCGGCTGGGGCGCTTCCAGGGCGAGCTGCGTCAGGGCCGGCGCGTGACCGATGCGGTGTACGCGGCCGGCTTCGCGACCAGCAGCGTCGCCTACGCGGACGCGACGGCGCGCCTCGGCATGCCGCCGGCGCGCTATCGCAGCGGCGCGCCGGCCACCCGCATCGTCTATGCCATCGCGCCCTGCGCGTTGGGCTGGCTGCTGGCCGCGGCCACCGCACAGGGCCTGTGCGCCGTGCGGCTGGGAGATTCGGCCGCGGCGCTGGAGCGCGAGCTGGCCGGCGAATTCCCGGCCGCCGAGCTGCGTCGCGACGCAGCGGAATTGAGCGCCTGGCTGGAAACCCTGTTGGCCTACCTGGACGGCCGGCCGGCGCGCCTCGACCTGCCCCTGGATATCCGCGCCACGGCTTTCCAGCGGCGCGTCTGGGAGGCGCTGCGCGCCATCCCGGCCGGCGAGACCCGCTCTTATGCCGACATCGCTGCGGCCATCGGGCAGCCGAGGGCGGCGCGCGCCGTCGCCCACGCGGTGGCCGCCAATCCGGCGGCGCTGGTCATCCCCTGCCACCGCGTGATCCGCGCCGATGGCGACGCCGGCGGCTATCGCTGGGGTCAAGCCCGCAAAGAAGCGCTTCTGGCGCAAGAGGCCGAGACGGCCGCGCGGGACGCGGCGCCGGCTACCTAGCAACGCAGACGGGGGCTGGCGGATTCCCCATCCACCAGCCCCCGCGCGCATTCATGTCCTCTACCCCGACGCTACGCCGGCAGCGCGCCGCCGGCCGGGCGCGGCTCCGTGGGCAGGCTGCTGCCCCAAATGATCAGGCCCAGGGCCATGGCGGCCGGCGCGCCGCCGGCCAGCATGAACCCGTTGGAGACGGCCCGCAAGACCACGCTGCTCAGCTCAAACAAGACTTGCCGCACGGCGGCCGGGTCGCCCAGCCCGACGAACTGGGCCTGCTCCAGCCCGAAGCGCGTCCAGTTCAGGGCGAAGCTCCCGCTGATCAACAGGCCGACCAGGAAGATGACGAGCGCCGGCACGAAGAGCGACCAGCCCAGCCATTGCAGGCGCTCTCGCTCATTGTAGCCGGCCAGAAAGCCGGCCAACAGCCAGATGCCCAGAGTCAACAGCGCCAGGACGACGATGGAGAAGATGACAGCGGCGCGCGCGCTGGGCAAAAAGGCCAGCCAGAGACCATCATGGCCTATCTCCGCGCGCAGGTCCACCTCGCCGTCGCCCAGCGGCACGCGGTCGGGCAGGGTCTCGGCATAGGCCGGCAGCGCCGCCGCGATCTGCCGGCTCAGCTCGGCGACGGACAGTTCGGCCGGCCGACACGAGGGCAATGTGGCGCCGGGCGCGAGGGGATTCGCGCCGGCCGCACAGACGGGCAAGGCTTCGGCCAGGGCGGCGGCCACGCGCGGGCCAGCCTCGCCGGCCAAAGCCGCCCGGATGGGCGCCATATCCACATCGAGGGTCAGGGTATAGTCGCGCCCATCCACCATATCGAAGGCGTCGTTGACCATCCGGCGGGCCTGGTCGCTCATGTATTGGGGCGTGACGACCTCGCGCAGCGCGCGATCTAACGCGGTGGCCGGCAAGTGCTGTCCCTGGAAGAAGACCTCTTCATCCCCAAAATGGATGCTGGCGCTCTCATCGGCCAGGGCCATCTCATAGAGGCGCGGGTCGCCGACCAGTTGCAGGTAGAAATCGCGATTCATCGCCCAGGCGTTGACGCCGATGACCGTGATGGTCGTGAAGGTCATGGGCGCGCCCAGGAAGATGATCAACAACAACGCTAAGAACTTACGCATGACAGGGTACCTCCGACTATCGTGATGACTCCACACGGTGCTACCCTAGATTACGGGCGAACTCGCTACGGGTCGCGCGCCGGCGCATTGGGATTGTCGCCCATCGGCCGGCGTGCTATAATCCGGCGCGTCCAGCCGGCCGCTACAGGAGATGCTCGCATGTCATCCTATTTCCTGGGTCAACGCGATTACCTGCTCGCCATCAGCCGAGCGATGACCTCCAATCTCGATCTTCCGTCGCTGCTGCGCCTGATTCTGGAAAGCGCCGCCGAGCTGCTGGGGGCGCGCGCCGCTCTGATCGCCGTACATGAATCTGATGGCAAGTTCCAGATTTCGGCCAGCTTCGGCGTGCCGGCCGCCATGCTCAAGCTCTTCACGCCCCTGCTGGAGAACCTGCCCCGCTACGCCGGCCCTTCGGCCCTGGCCGGCTGGCAGATTCCCGACCTGTACGCGCGCCTGGGCCACGTCAGCCAGGCCATCGGCATCCCCCTGACGCAAGTCATCGCCCTGCCGCTCCTCATCGCCGACCAGATCATCGGCGTGCTGTATATGTTCCGCGTCACCGGCGCGGCCTTTTCGTCCAATGACCAGCAAGTCCTGAGCAGCTTCGCCAATCAGGCGGCCATTGCCATCCGCAACGCCCGGCTCTACCGTGAGGTCGTCGCCGAAAAGAGCCGGCTCGACGCCATCATTGAGAATTCGGCTGACGGCATCATGATCCTCGACCGCGACTGCCGCATTCAAGTCTTCAATCGCGCCCTCTCGCGCATGACTGGCTGGCGCGCCGCCGAAGCCATCGGCCAGAATTGCGCCGCCGTCCTCCGGCTGCAGGGGCCGCAAGGCGTGAATCTGTGCGGCGAACACTGCCCCATCGTGGAAAACTACGCGCAAATGACCGCCGGCCAGGCCGAGCCGCCGGCGCAGCACTACGTGGAAGGCGACATCGAACGCCCCGATGGCAGCCGCATCTCGGCCGGCGTCAGCCATTCCCTGCTCTACGACGAGCAGCGCCGGCTCGTCAACATCATCGTCAACGTCCACGACATCACCCGCTTCCGCGAGGCCGAGGAGCTGAAGTCCACCTTCATCTCGGTCGTCTCCCACGAGTTGAAGACGCCGGTCACGTTGATTAAGGGCTACGCCAGCACCCTGCGCCGCGAAGATGCGACCTGGGATCAGGAGACGGTGCGCGAGGGGCTGAAGATCATTGAGCAAGAGAGCGACCGGCTGGATCGTCTCATCAACGACCTGCTGGATGCCTCGCGCATTGAAGCCGGCGGCCTCAAACTGGAGCCGGCCGACCTCTCTCTGCCCCGCTTGATCGCCAAGACGGTGGAAAAGTTCCGCACGCAGACAACGGCGCACCATTTCGAGACCCAATTCCCGCCCAATTTTCCGCTGGTCTTCGCCGACGAGGAGCGCATCAACCAGGTCCTGTATAACCTGCTCGCCAACGCCATCAAATACTCGCCGCGCGGCGGGACGATCCGCATCGGCGGCGAAGCGCGCGCCAACGATGTGTTAGTGTGGGTCGCGGACGAAGGCATCGGCATCCCGGTGGAAGAGCAGGCGCGCTTGTTCCAACGCTTCTACCGGGTGGATTCCGGCTTGCGCCGGCGCACCCAGGGCGCCGGCCTGGGCCTCTACCTCTCGCGCGCCATCGTCGAGGCGCACGGCGGCCGCATTTGGGTCGAAAGCCAGAGCGGGCAAGGCGCGGTCTTCTATTTCACGCTGCCGCTGCCGGCCGGCGCGTGAGCTTTTCGGGCGTATCCTTTGTCCTCTTCATGCGACTGAGATGTTAGAAATCGCCCACCGCAGCCGCTACATATATAGCGGGACAGGAGGCGGAAAGAGGAGGAAGAGGC
>CAIQJD010001012.1 GCA_903872005.1 uncultured bacterium
CGGCGACGATCTGCATCCCGCTGGAGCCGGCGCGTTTCGACATCGCTGTGGCCGGCCTGATCGCCGCGGCGATCCTGTGCGTCGGCCAGGCCATTGTCGCCTACGAGGTTTTTACGGACAAGGCGCTGCCGCGTCGCGCCCTGGCGCGGCAGTGGCGCGGCGCGCTGGCCCTGGCGGCCGGCTGCGGCATCGTTGGCGGGGGGAGTCTGGCGCTCCATTGGCCGGCCCTGTATGTGGCTATCGGCGTAGCTCTGCTCTTGACGGTCGCCTTCGTCCTGTTCAACGGCCGCGCCTATGCCGAACGCCAGAGCCTCATCGCTCGATTGCGCCCCTTCGTTGCCAGTCAACGCCTGTACGACAATCTGTTGGCGCCGGCCGAGGCGGGCGATCTGGACGCCGGCGCGCCGCTGCGCGCGCTGCGGGAGGATCTGCTGGGGGCGAGCCTGGTCTATCTGATCCCGCTGGGGCCATTGGCGACCCTCGCCGGCCCGCCGCGCGCCGATCCGCCGGCCCGCGGCGCGCCGCCCGACCTGACCGAGGTCATGCCGCGCCTGCGCGAGCCGGCGACGATCTGCATCCCGCTGGAGCCGGCGCGTTTCGGCGGCGCGCTATGGGCCGTCCCGCTCTGGAGCGAGCGCGGTCTGATCGGCGTGTTGCTGTTGGGAGAGAAGGGCGACGGCGGGTTGTACGCGCAGGAGGAGATGGAAATCGCCCGCGCCGCCGGCGAGCGTCTGGTGGATACCCAGGCCAGCGCCGAGATGGCGCGCCGGCTGATGGCGCTGCAGCGCCAACGCCTGAGCGAAGCGCAGGTCCTGGACCGGCGGGCGCGCCGCGCCTTGCATGATGAGATTTTACCGCGCCTGCACGCCGCCTTGCTGCAAGTACAGGGACAACCGGAGGCAGTCACGACGCTGACCGAGGCGCACCGGCAAATTTCCAATCTGTTGCGCGATACGCCGGCGGCCGGCGCTCCCGAAGTGGGGCGGCTCGGTCTGATGGGGGCGTTGCGGCAGGCCGGCGCGGAGATGGCCGGCGCGTTCGATAGCCTGACCTGGGAGGTCGAAGCGGGGGTCGAGGAGTGGGCGCGCCGGCTGCCGCCGCTCACGGCTGAGGCGATCTACTATGCGGCGCGCGAGGCGATGCGGAACGCGGCGCGGCATGGGCGCGGCGGCGATGGGAGCCGGCCACTACATCTGCGCGTGGCGGCGGCGTGGCGCGCAGGCCTGGAGATCGTCGTCGAGGATGATGGGGTGGGGATGGGCGCGGCCAGCGCCGGCGCCGGGCTGGCGTTGCACAGCACCATGATGGCGGTGGTCGGCGGCTCGTTGAGCGCAGAGAGCGCGGCCGGCGCGTATACGCGGATGACCCTCCATGCGCCGGCTACTTCACAGTTCACCACATAGCGATTGATCGGCGGCCGCCTACCGGCGCCGGCCTGTTCAGAATCCGCAGCCGGTATCAGACCAGCGTTGATGCCCCTGCTGGGGCGCAATCGCTGACGGAAATATGCTACACTGAACCAATCCAGCCGGTCACCATCTAATCGCTACCCGTACCGGCCCGCTGTTTTCGGGTTAGCGATTGGCTGAAGTTATGTTTTCCATGAGGCGAAGTGCCAACGCTTGAAATCGTGCCTTCAGTTCCTGTGGGTCAAAGGGCATGAGCATCAGGAGCGGCCAACGCTCAGGCTGATCAGGAAAGTCGGCAACGCGCTGCAATGCCACGGCGAACCAATGGAGGTCAAACCCAGGGTCCTTCCGTGCGGCTTGCGACAACAACTCATCCAAAGGCGTCCGTTGCAGGATGAAGTACAGGTCTGCGGCGTCGCGCGGCTCGGCTCGGCCGTAGTATGTGAGCAACTTGTCAGTACACAGGTCAGCCAGGCTGCGGACCATGACGCCGACCTCTGCACGCGCCGGCGGCTCACGTTGAAAGGGGCTATCCAGAGCCAAGTCCACTTTCAACGTGTCGTTGCCCTGGGTTGCCAGGAACTCTACGTAAGTGGCGAATCTGCGCGTTACACGGATGTCAAACTCACCCCGGCGACCTAACTTCTCTATCAGGTAGGAGTAGGAGTAGGGCAAGACAAGATCGGCCTCGCCAGTGAAGAAGCCGTGGTCGTAGGAGAGCCTGTGCCCACAGTAGTATTCGGCCAGGGCAGTGCCGCCGGCGAGACAGAATTGAGTCTGATCGGGTAGCATGGCAAAGCCGGCGATGAACGCGCGCTGGAGAGGCGTCAGTAGGCCGCTACTGCGCAGCATGGCGTGACTCCAAAAAGCGCGCCCAGAGCCGGTGCAAGTGCGGAGGCAGATCCAGAGTATCTAGCAGACGCGCCACTTCTTCCAAATCGAGTTGGGCGATGTCCTCTGCTCTGCCGTGCTCAATGACTTGACGAATGTACCACGCGCGTTGGAAGGGATCGCCGAGATCGAGCCGCTCGGCGCTCCACACGATATGTCTGGGGGGTGAGATGATATTTGACTGCATGGCGCCCTCCCGCCGGCGCGATGGCCTGTGCTGTTCGCGTTTCAGATTGTTATACTGTGAGAGGGGCAGAGGAGCAAGTGATGGCGAAGGATGACTTGTCTTGAGTAGCGACGCGCATGGCCGGCCAATATAGGGCTGCGTCGCGCGAATGCGGTATAATGGTGTCGGCTTGCGTGACCAAGCTGCACTTCATACCAACTGGGGAGGTTTGTGCCATGTCTGATACCGCGAAGCGTACCGTCTTGGCTATCGGCGCCCATCCCTCTGATCTGGTCGCCAACATGGGCGGCGCCCTGGGCAAACACGCCCAGCACGGCGACCGGGTTATTTTGCTCACGCTCACCTACGGTCTGGAGGTGCATACCGAGCGCTTTGTCGGCAAGTCCGAAGCCGAGATCAAGCGCCTGGTACGCAAGGAGAGCGAAGACGCGGCCGGCATCCTGGGCCTTCACGAGTTCATGTTCCTCGATTTTGGCGACACGCCCCTGGTGATGACCCGCCAGAACTTGCAGGAGTTGGCCGACGTCATGCAAGACATTCGGCCGGATCTGGTGCTGTGCGCGCACTACCCATTTCGGGAACTTGCGTCGTACAACGACCATAGCGAGGCGGCCCGCATGGTGGAACGCGCGCCTACCTATCGCCACCACGGTGGCAAGAAGGCCTATCAGCCGCCGGCTATCTGGTTCGCCATGGTAGAGGCCATGCAATTCGCGCGTCCTACGCCCCATGTGCCGGATGTCTACGTAGACATCACTGATGTGATGGAGCGGAAGGTCCAGGCTTGTATCGTCACCTGGGACTTGAAAGGCGAGGAAGCGGAAAAGACGGCCAGGGCGATCCGGGCAATGGATGCCTTTTACGGCCAGTTCGCCGGCGTTCCCTTTGCCGAAGGGTTCGAGACCGCCCGCCGGCCGCAGGCCGTAGAGTACCTATCGCTGTAGCGGCGGCCAACCGGTTGAAAAAAGAGAAAGCGTCTGGCGAGTATTTCGCCAGACGCTTTCTCTATGGGCGTGTCAGTGAAGACGAGAAGTCTCGTTACGCCGGCAGGATCTCATCCCAGACGGCGCGGACGGCCGGCGCGATGGGCCGCGGCCGATAGGCAGCCAGCAGCTCGGCGACGCGGGACTTGGCCCGGTCGCGCAGGGTGGGGCTGCCCTCGGCGGCCCAATCGGCGTGAATGTGGCGATCCAGCACCGCCGGCCGCCAGTCCTCGCGGCAATGCTTGGCCGTGTGGGGCGCTTCCAGGAATTGCCCATCCGGGCCAGTTTCCTGGATGACATCCAGGGCCAGCGTTTCGGGGGTGATGGTCAGGCCGGGCATGAAGCTCTTGACCCAGCCGATGATGTCCTGGCAGATGACGAGCTGTTCCAGCGAGCCGGTGATGCCGTTGTCCAGGAAGCCGACATCGTGGATGAGCTGCTCGCCGCTGAGGGCGGCGGTCAGCAGGGTGAGGGCGGCTTCCAGGGCGGCTTGCTGGTCCACGGTCTTGGAGCCGCTGAGGCCGCCGATGCCGAAGCTGGGCACGCCATACCACTGGGAGAGGTCGGCGTTGAAGCCGCGCGCCTCCGGCGCGGCCAGTTGCCCGATCATCGTCCGCATGTCGAAGGTCGCGCCGCCGTGGGCGCAGCGCAGGAAGGGCGCGCCCTCGCGCTTGAGCTGGGCGAGGACGATGCCGGCGAGCTGGGAGGCGTTGTTCAGCGCGACGAAGCCGGCCGTCGTGATAGGCGTCGAGATGCCGCGGGTGAAGATGGACGGGCGATAAATGGCCGGCAGGCCCTTTTCGGCCAGCCAGAGGAGCTTCTGTACCGCTTCGGCGTTCTGGAGCATCGGCTTGGCGATGTTGATGTAACAGGCGGCGAAGGGGCGCTGGCGCAATGCGTCCGCGCCGCCGGCGGCCGCCTCAAACATGGCGACCTCTTTCTGGGTATGCGCCAGGTCGGTGGTGACGTAGACCAGCGGCTTGGCTGTGTATTCCAGCATGGCGCGCGTCTGGTACAGCTCGGCCAACTCCGTCGGCACATCATCGGGCAGGCAGAAGGACATGACGAAGTCAATCTCCGGGATGCTGTCCAGCAATTGGATGGCCTCAACCATGTCTCGGTGAACGGCGCGCCGGCGCTGGCCGGTCTGCCAGTCCACCACGTAGAGCAGATCGGAGCCGTTGCCATAGTAGGCGCAGCGGCCGGAGAGGCGCAGCTTGGGCTGGCCGAGTTGGTCGTAGAGGACGATCTGCTTGGGGGTCAACCCCAGCGCCCATTCGACGCGCCAGGAAGGCACGAAAACACGGTTGCCGTCTGTCACGCGCGCCCCACCCTTGCGGAAGAGGGCCAGGGCTTCCTCATCGTAGAAGCGGATGCCGGTGTTTTCCAGGATTTCCAGGCTGGCGTCATGGAGTTGCCGGCATTGGAAGTCGGTCAGCCGGCGGTAGAAGGCGGTATTCAGGCTGAGTCCTTCGTCGTTGAACATGGGTCTCTCCTCTGGTGTGAGACTCTAGACTTCGGAAGTCTGGAAGACTTCCGAAGTCTAGGACGTAGTTACACATTCTTGGCGGTCAGGTCGCCGCCGGCGTCGCCGCGCTTGCGCCGAATGGCTTCGCCGACTTGATCGGCCTGGCTGGTGCGGATTTCTTCCAGCAGGCCGTTGAACCTGGGATAGCCGGCCTTGTAGTCCGCCTCCCAATCGCGGCTGAAGGCGCCGTTGCGGATGTTCTCCAGCGCCCAGCGGATGCGGTCTTTGACCGTCTCGTCAATGATCTGCGGCCCGATGGTCATGGCGCCGTATGCGGCTGTGTTCGAGATGCGTTCCAACATGCCGGCCAGGCCGTGGCGATAGATCAGGTCGGTGGTGAGCTTGGACTCGTTGATCGCTTCGTAGAAGGCGGTCTCCGGATTGTAGCCGGCCTCGATGAGCACGTCGAAACAGGCCCGCAGCAAGGCGACGATGCAGCCCCAGGCGCAATGCTCGCCCAGCAGGTCGGTCATCGTCTCTTCCTCGACGTCGGTATCCTGCACGCCCAGGCGCGTGAAGCCGACGCCCTTGCAAATGGCGAGGCCCAGCGCGTGGCCGCGCCCGCTGGCGTCCTGATGCACGGCCAGGAGGCCGGGAACGCCGCTGCCGCGCACGAACTCGCTACGCACGGCCGCGCCGGGGCCTTTGGGCGCGCAGACGACGGCGTCTACGCCGGCCGGCGGGATGATATGGCCGTAGTAGAAGTTGAAGGCGCTGGAGAGGCAAATCACATCGCCGGCCTTGTGCTTGCCCTTGATGTGTTGGTTGTAGGCGTCGGCCAGGCGGAAGGCCATGTCGGGGATTTGCAGGTTGTAGACGTCGGCGCGGCCGCCGACTTCGGTGACCGGCAGGACGTCGAACTTCTCGGCGGCGGCGCGTTTCCAGGCGTCGGAGCCGGCGTTCTCGGCGACGATGACATGCAGCCCCTGGTCGCGCATGTTGAGCGCCTGGGCCATGCCTTGCGTGCCGAAGCCGACCGCGGCGATGGTCTTGCCGGCCAGCAGGCCGAGATCGGCGTCGCTTTCTGTGTAGGTTATCTTTGCCATCTTTCTTCCCTTCTTGACTTCGTAACATGGCGTAGGCAAGCCTACGCAGTCCACAGCGGTCAGGAAATGAGCGATTTGCACGCCGCGACGATGTCGGCCTGACTGGGCAGGATCGCCTCTTCCAGCGACTTGGCGAAGGGGATGGGCGAGTCTTTGGCGCCCAGGCGCATGACCGGCGCATCCAGATAATCGAAGGCGCGCTCCATGATTTCGGAGGCGATATCGCCGCCGATGCCGCCTTTCTTGTAAGCCTCATGCAAGACCAGGACGCGGCCGGTCTTCTTCACCGAG
>CAIQJD010001013.1 GCA_903872005.1 uncultured bacterium
CCAGGTCGAGGAGCAGGCCGGCTATGACCCGACCGACCGCGCCCAGGCGTTGGATTTGGCCCAGGAGTGGGGCGCGCGCATCCCCATCGGAGTGTTGTATCAGGTGGAGAAGCCGACGTATGAGGAGCGCGTGCCGGCTTTGGCGGCCGGGGCGCTGACACGCCAGCCGATCACGCCGGATCGCGCCGCGCTGGAGGCGCTGAAGCAGTCGTTTGTCTGAGCGGACGCTGAACCCGGGCCGCGTGATGGCTACGTCACGCGCCGCCGAGACGCGGATGGCGTCGCGAGAGCGTCAAACGGATGCTCTTGCAGATGATCCATTACGGATGCGTTGCCATCTCTGCGCTTCGGCGGCAGCCTGAGCGCCGCCCACTTCTGGGGAGATTCGTTCATCCCCGATACCTTTCGCGCCGGCGACTTTCGCTTATTCCATCCTCAGCCCCCCATCATTTCCTATTGCGCGTTACGCATATTTGCGCGATAATAGTCGCATCAAACGCTTCTCTATCTTGCGTAATATTCTGCTTGCATCGCTTCCAGGGCGCAAACCCGGGCATGCGCCTGGCGACCATGCGCGGCCGAGGAGGCCAACGGACCGTGACGCTAACAGAGACCATCCTCAATGTGAATGACGAAGATGTCCAGCGTCGGGCCATCAGCCATATCTTGCGCGGCGCCGGCTTCGTAGTCCTCGAAGCCGCAGACGGCGCGGCCGCCTTGCCGATGGCGCGCCGCCAACCCGATCTCATCCTCCTCGACGTTAAGCTGCCCGATATAGACGGCTTCGAAGTCTGCCGCCGGCTGAAAGCCGACCCGACCACCGCGACCATCCCCGTGATCCATCTGTCGGCGGCGCGTCGTGAGTCTGCGGATATCGTCGCCGGCCTGGAGGGCGGCGCGGACGGATATCTGACCTGGCCGATAGACCGGGCGCTTCTGGTCAGCACTATCCGAGCTTACCTGCGGGCGCGCCGGGCGGAGGAACAGCTCCGCTACCAGGCGAACCTGCTGGTGAACGTCTCGGACGCCATCATTGCGACGGACCTGCAGACCAGGGTGCTGACCTGGAACCCGGCCGCTGAGGCGCTGTACGGCTGGAAGGCGGAAGAAATCATCGGCCGGCCGTTGCACGGCGCCGTGCAGATGGACCCTACGGGCGTGTCGCCCGAAGAGATGCGGCGCGCCATGACGGAGACCGGGCGCTGGCAGGGCGAGATGCTGCAGCGCCGGCGCGATGGCAGCGCTTTTCCTGTTTCCGCTACGATTACGCAGCTTCGTGACGCCGCCGGGGCGGTGATCGGCGGCCTTGCCATCGTCCACGACATCACCGAGCGCAAGCAGGCCGAAGAGGCGGAGCGCGCCGGCGTGGAATCGCAACGCGCCATCTTACGCACCGCCATGGATGGATTCTGGCTGGTGGATATGCAGGGCCGGCTGCTCGAAGTCAATGAGACTTACTGTCGCATGAGCGGCTACACCGAGCAAGAGTTGCTGGGCATGTATGTCTGGGAGCTGGACGCTGCGGATTCGACGGCCGACGTCGGCGCGCGCATCCAGGAGATCATCGCGCGTCGCGAATCCCGCTTTGAGTCGTTGCACCGGCGTAAGGATGGCAGCATCTACGCCATCGAGAGCAGCGTGCAATATCGGCCGGCCGATGGGGGGCGCCTGGTTGTCTTTGTGCGCGACATCTCCGAGCGCAAGCGGGCGGAAGAAGCGCTGCGGCAAAGCGAGGATCGGCTCAGCAGCGCCTTCCTGACCATCTCGGATGCCTTCTACATCTCAACGGTTGAGGAAGGGGTGGTCCTGGAGGTGAATCCGGGGTTCGAAAGGATCTTCGGCTACCAGAAAGACGAGGTCATCGGCCGAAAAGTATCGGATCTGAACATCTGGAGCGACTACGCGGATAGGACACGCATGGTGGAACGGCTCCTGGCAGAAGGTCGCGTGGAGCACTTTGAGACGCAGGGCCGCAAGAAGGGCGGCGAAACGTTCTTCGCCTCCCTCTCCACGACCCTGTTCCAACTGAACGGGAGACCCCATATTGTGGGGGTCATCCGCGACATCACGCAGCGCAAGCGTCTCGAAGAACAGTACTTGCAGGCGCAAAAGATGGAAGCGATCGGCCGGCTGGCCGGCGGGGTGGCCCACGACTTCAACAACATTTTGACGGCCATCATCGGCAATGCCAGTCTGGCCAAAGTAACGCTGGCGCCGGAGACGCCGGGCCTGAACGATATTGAGCGTATCCTGCAAAGCGCCAAACGCGCCGCCGACCTGACCAAACAACTCCTGGCTTTCTCGCGTTCCCAGGTGATGGATCCGACCCTCCTCAATCTGAACGATGTGGTCTTCGACCTCACCAAAATGCTGCGCCGGCTGCTGGGCGAGGATATCGAATTGGTCGTGGCCCCGACGCAACCCCTGGGCTTGATCCGGGCCGACCGGGCCCAGATGCAACAAGTGATCCTGAATCTGGCAGTGAATGCGCGCAACGCCATGCCGGCCGGCGGCCGGCTGCTTATGGAGACTGCCAACGTCATGCTGGACGCCGCAGACGCCAACCGATGCGGCGTCGCCAACGCCGGCGATTTCGTGCTGCTACGTATTGCCGATAACGGCGCCGGCCTGTCCGAGGAGACCGTCGCCCATCTTTTTGAGCCTTTTTTCGATGCCCATGAGACGGGCAGAGGCGCGGGGCTTGATCTGGCAGCAGTCTATGGCATCGTCAAGCAGCATGGCGGCGCCATCCAATGCCAAAGCGCGCCGGGCCAGGGGACGCGATTTGAGATCTTCCTGCCGCGGGCCGAAGATGCGAAGGTAGCCAAATCCTTGGGCGATGCGGCGCTGGCGCTGCCGCGCGGCTCCGAAACCATCCTGGTGGTAGAAGATGACGCCACCGTGCGCGACATCGTCGTGCGGGCCTTGCAGGCGCAGGGCTACCGGGTGTTACAGGCGGATAATGGCGAGGAAGGCGTGCGGGTCGCCGGCGAACTCGCCGAACCGATTGACATGCTCATCACGGACGTGGTCATGCCGCGCATGGGCGGCCGGCGCCTGGCCGAACTCATCCGCCTGGCGCGGCCGGACATCCAGGTGCTCTTCGTCTCCGGCTATGCCAGCGACTTGCCGGACCTGGGCGAGATACCGGGCCGCCCGGCATACTTCCTGTCCAAGCCTTTCACTACGGACAGCCTCGCGTACATAACCCGGCGGATATGCGACGCCGGCCGCGCTTAGCGGCTACGCCGGGAGGCTCTGACAACGGGGGCAGAAATGCGTGCTGCGCTGCCCGACGATGATGCGCTCTATGGGCCGGCCGCAGCGCCGGCAGGGCTGCCCCGTGCGCCCGTAGGCGCGCAAGAAGCCCTGATTTTCGCCCCGGTCGCCTTCGGCATCCCGATAGGAGCGCAGCGTGGTGCCGCGCCGGCCGATGGCGCTCTGCAAGACTTCCTGGATGGCCGCGTGCAACCGGCGGCCATCGCCGGCCTCCAGGCTGTTGGCCGGCCGCAAGGGATGTAGGCCGGCCAGGTGGAGCGCTTCGTCCACATAGATATTGCCCAGGCCGGCGATGAAGCGCTGATCCAGCAGCAGCGGCTTGAGCCGCGTGCGCCGGCCGGCCAGCGCCCCAATCAGCCACTCGGCCGTGAACTCCTCGCCCAATGGCTCCGGTCCCAGGTCGCCCACCACCAGTCGCGGATCATCCACCAGATAGAGCCGGCCGAATTTGCGCGTGTCGGCGAAGCGCACATCGCACGGGCCGGCCAGATGGAACCAGACGCGTTCGTAGGGCGTCAGCGGCGCGTCGGCCGGCGCGCGACAAAGCGCGCCGGTCATCCGCAGATGGACGAAGAGGCGCGCCCCATCATCCAGGCCCATCTGCACGAATTTGCCGCGCCGGCCCACCGCTTCGATGCGCCGGCCGACCAGCCGGCGCGCGAAGGTTTCTGGCGAGGGGGTGGCGATGCTGCGCGGCCACAGGATATCCACCGCCTGGATGGTCTGGCCGGGGAGCCAGGCATCCAGACCACGCGCGATAACTTCTACTTCGGGGAGTTCTGGCATAGGTCTCCTGACGGCGCGTCTAGCGCGGCCGGCTCAAGACGGTCAGGGCTGTCAGCGACAACACGATCAGCCCCAGGGCAATCTCGGCCAGGCGCAAGAGGAAACTCCAGTTGCTGGGCAGGGTTGTCTGCGGACGGGGCGCCGGCGTCGGAGCGACCAGCGGGCCGGCCGTCGGCGCGCCGGGTTTCGCGACCATAGCGACCGCGGTGGCCTCGGCCGGCGTGGGCGCGGGCGGCTGGCGCGTGGCCGTCGGCGGGAGGCGCGTTGGGCCGGGCAAGGGCGTCGCGGTCGGCGCGACCGG
>CAIQJD010001014.1 GCA_903872005.1 uncultured bacterium
GACCAGCTTGCCGACGGTCTGGTGGGGCGCATCGGAGGTCAACAGTGGCCGGCCGATGAGCCAGGTGCGCCACGAACGCGCCGGCTCTTCCCGGTGGTCCAGGCGAATGACGTTTGCCTCGCTGGTTTCGCGATAGATCATGGTGGACATAGATAGTGTCGCCCAACCCGGGGCGCGGCGTTTCCTTTCAGACACAAAAGTCAGCAGAGGCGCGCTCGCGCCTCTGCCGTTACGTCCACCAGTATAGTCGGTTTTGGGTCAAAGAAACGGCAAGAAATATCTGGAGAAGGTCAAGAAAAGATCAAGCCCGCGTGGCGTCTTGGTCAGTGTGATTCCTGTTCCTCGCAGGAGGGGGCCGGCGTGAAATCGGGCGACCGGTTGGCCGGCCGGCTGGTCTTGATGCGCGCGAGATGGATGGTGACGCCCAGCGCGATGGCCGCCAGCCCCAACTTGCCCCACCAGACGGGGATGACGTACAGGGCCGTGTAGCCGCTGGTCAGCCACAACGCCGTGATGGCGAGTACCTTGGCGCGCAGCGGCACGCCGCGCCCTTCGCGATAGTCGCGGAAATAGGGGCCGAAGCGCCGATTGTGCAACAGCCAGTGGTGGAATCGCGCCGAGCCGCGCCCAAAGCAGAAGGCGGCCAGCAACACGAAAGGCGTCGTCGGCAGCACCGGCAGGAACATGCCAATGACCGCCAGGGCGAGGGCCGACAGGCCGGCGGCGATCCAGAAAGGCCGAGCCAGGCGGCGAGGGGTGGGAGATTCTTTCATGAGCGTTTGCCTTTGCGCCGGCGCCACAGGGCCAGGACGACGCCGGCCAACAACAACATGAAACTGGCGGCCAGCAAGGTCCACTTCAGCGCCGTGAAAGCCGGCGTCAGAAGATCCAGCCCGGGCGTATGCGCCGGATAGCGGCCCATGACCAGGGCGGCGCTGACGTTTTCCAGGTAGTCGAACAGGCAGCCCACGAGGGGCAGCAGGTTGGTCCGTTGCCAACGGCTGGCCGGCGCGAAGGCGCGGCCATTGAGCCAACTGACGGCCGTCATCAAGAAGGCTCCGTAAATCACCGGGAAGATCAGGTCGAAGGTGAAGCGCGCCCGGATGTAGGCGGCGCGCCCGGCCGGCCCGTATGCCTCGGCCATCCGATAGAGATCGGCCGGCGCGTAGAAGAGGGAAGTATCGGGCGAGCCGGCGCCGGCGCTGCTGGCGTTGGCCTGGGCCGACTGTCCCGGCAAGACCAGGGCCGTGAAAAGGACGAAGACCGCCAGGGCGATCCACACGACCGGGCCGGTCGAGATGCGACGGAGCCATTGCGAAAGTCTATTGCCCATGAATCTCTGCTCCCCGCGCGCTGGATGACGGCGGCGCTATTGTACCCCGATTCCTGCGCCTCAGCCAATTCGGCGCCCAGGACGCCGGCGCTCTCCGATTTAGACGCATCTGCGCCGGTCGTGTATAATGGTAGACAAGATCGCGCGTCGGCGCTGCTAACGCCGCTGGCCGGCGATGCGGATGCGCGCAGCGTCCCATTCGACCTGATCGAGATGCCAGTCGCGCACCCATTGCTGCCAGGCTGCGTCCCATTGACGGGAAACCCAGGGATACACGCCGGCCGGCAGGCGCAGCCGCCCCACGCGCAGATCGGTACAGGTGAAGTGTGGGCCATCGGCCGCCGGCTGCGCGCGCAGGCCGACGACCAGTTGCGTCGGGACAAGCAAGAGGCCGCGCACGCGCGCCGTCAGTTGGATCTGTTCGGTTTCGGCGCGGACGAAGATGCCGGCCAGCGCGGCCGCGTCGGGGTCGGCGATTTGTCCGTTGAGCCAGCCGGCCCATTCGGCCGGCGTGGCCGATAACTCGAAGGCGGCCCCCGGCGGCGTCTCCAGAGCGGCGGCCCATTGCGTCGCCAGGGCGGCGCCGGCGCGCGCCGGCGCGGGAGCTTCGGCCGGCGGCGCGCTGAAGAGGATGCTGAGCGCAATGACGCTCACCAGCAACACGATCAGGCAACCCGGCAGAGAGCGTGTGTGACGCATACATGCCCATTGTAGCATGGGCCGGCCGGCCGGGCAAGCCGGGCCGATTATGGCATTCAGGAGCATGACGCGCGGTGGATAATGCGCCGGCGGAATCAACCAATATCCCTGCAACGCCCACGCCGAGCATCACGGCCGGCTTGCTGGCCCCCCTCATCGAGGCGCTCCTCTTTGTAGCGGACGAGCCGACATCAGTGGAGCGCCTGGCGCAGGTCCTGATGACCGACGAGGCCACGGTGGAAGGGGCATTGGCGCTGCTGCAAGAGCAGACGGCCAGCCGCGGCCTGCGCCTGCAACGCAAGGGCCAGCGCGTGCAATGGGTCACCGCGCCGGAGGCCGCCGGCGTCATCGAGCGCTTCCTGGGGCTGGACCTGTCCAGCCGGCTTTCGCCGGCCGCCCTGGAGACGCTGGCGATTGTGGCCTACCGCCAGCCGGCCACGCGCGCCGACGTGGACGCCGTGCGCGGCGTGAATTCCGATTCGGTGCTGCGTTCGCTGGTCACGAAGGGGCTGATCGAGGAAGTCGGCCGCTTGGAGCAGGCCGGCCGGCCCATCCTGTACGGCGTGACCTTCGAGTTCCTGCAGCATTTTGGCCTGACGGCGCTGACCGATCTGCCGCCGCTGGAGGCGACGCCGGCCGAAACGGGGGGCAGCAGGATATGACCCCCTCGCGCCTCTCGCCGCGCCAATGCTGGCTGGGCCTGCTGCTCGGCCTGTTGACCTTCTGGAGCGCCGGCTTTCGCCCGTTCCTCAGCAGCGCCGATGTCGGGGGCCAAAGCCTCTCGCATCCGCAAGGGCTGGCGCTGACCGAGACGCTGGCCGGCCCACCGATCACGGCGCGCGCCGCGCTGCTGTACGATGTGGACGCCGACCGGGTGCTCTTCGAGCGCGACGCCCACGCGCGCCTGGCGCCGGCCAGCCTGACCAAACTGGCGACGGCCCTGGTGGCCCTGGGCCGGCTCGACCTGCAACAGGTCGTCACGGCCGGCGACGAGATCCGCAGCGTGGACCTGGGGGGCGTCACCGTGGGCCTGGTCCCCGGCGACCGCGCCACGGTGGAGCAGTTGCTCTATGGCATCTTGCTCACTTCGGGTAATGACGCGGCGCTGACGCTGGCAGCCGGCACCGGCGGCTCCGTGGATCAGTTCGTGCGTTGGATGAACGAGCTGGCCGGCGCTCTGGGGATGCGCGACACGCACTTCGTCAATCCGCACGGCCTGGATGCGGCGGAGCACTATTCCAGCGCCTACGACATGATGCTGCTGGCGCGCGCCGCCTTGCGCCAACCGGTCATCGCCAAAGTGGCGGCGCAGCCGACGGCCTCCATCGGCGGGTGGAACTATCGCAATACCAACGAGCTGTTGGGCCAGTACCCGGGCGCGGATGGCGTCAAGACCGGCACCACCGATGAAGCCGGCGAATGCCTGATCGCTTCGGTCACGCGCCAGGGCCGGCGCGTCCTCGCCATCGTCATGGGCAGCACGGACCGTTATGCCGATACGCGCGCCCTGCTCGATTTCTATTTCGCGCATTATGTCTGGCTGGAGATGGAGCTGCCGGCCAATGCTTTCACGGCGCTGACGCCGGACGCGGCCGGCCGGCCGCGCTATCTGGCCCCGGCCGGCAAGGCGCAGGCGTTCCTGGCGCTCTGGGAATTCCCCTGGCAACGCATCAGCCTGCGCGTGGACGCGACGGGGAATGTGGATCGGGCCAGCTTTTCGTATGCGGCCGACTATATCGCGGCCGATCTGCCGCTGCAAGTGAAGGCGCCCTAGGAGGGCGCACAGTCGTATGGAAGAGCGTTTACAAAAAGTGATGGCCCAGGCCGGCGTGGCCTCGCGGCGCGCCTCGGAAGAACTCATCCGCGCCGGCCGCGTCACGGTCAACGGCAAAGTGGTCGCCGAAATGGGCGTGAAGGTGAATCCGGAGCGCGATCGCATCGCCGTGGATGGCGAGCTGCTGCAGATCGGCGCCGGCCGGCTCTATATCAAGCTCAACAAACCAATGGGCGTCCTTTCCACGGCCGATGACCCGCACGGCCGGCGCACGGTGCTGGATCTGGTGGATGCGCCGGGGCGCGTCTATCCGGTCGGCCGGCTGGACTATGACAGCGAAGGATTGATCCTGCTGACCAACGACGGCGAGATGACCGCACGCCTGACCCACGCCCGCTACGGACATCCAAAGACCTATCTGGTGCTGGCGCGCGGCAATCCCACCGAAACGACGTTGACGGCGCTGACGACCGGTCTGGAATTGGAGGATGGGCCGGCCCAGGCGCTAGAAGTCCGCCGCGTTGGCCGGCCGACCAGCGCGCCGGGGATGAATCTTCCCGTGCCGGCCGACATGACCTGGCTGGAAGTCGTCATCATGGAAGGACGCAAGCATCAAGTGCGACGCATGCTCGAAATGGTCGGGCATCCGGTGGAACGGCTGATCCGCGTCAGCATCGGGCCGCTGATCCTGGGCGATCTGCGCCCGGGGCAATGGCGCCCGCTGACCGGCGCAGAATTGCGCGCCCTGCGCGAGGCGGTCACGCCGGCCGGCGGGCGAGGCAAGCCGCGCCGGCCCACCAAGCGGCCGCCGGCCGATCCGGCGCGCCGACCAGCGCCGCACCGGGGAGGC
>CAIQJD010001015.1 GCA_903872005.1 uncultured bacterium
ATCAGGCCCCAGTTGCCCGGGCCGCCCACGTTGCGCCCGTACACGTAGGCTACACCTTGATCGGCGTTTGCATCCACCTGGGTGTTCCGCGCGCCGATCACCATCAGGTCGCCGCTGATGCCAACGGCTGAGCCGAAGTAGTCATAGATATGTCCATCGGTCGGGAAGAGCTTCTTGACGCTCAGGGAAATATCGCTGGCGCTCACGTCGCCGGCGGCCGGCTCCTGGGCGGCGACCGGCCATGCCGGCCACAAAGCCGCCAACAGCAGCGCCAGGAGGGCGAAGCGAAAGATCATGCTCAGTCGTTGAGAAGAACGCGCTTTTTCCATACGTGGGTCACTCTCCTCTTGATAAAATTCTCGCAGCGCGACGCGCCAAATCTCCATGCCCGAAGAACTGTCTGCATTGTATGTCGAATCTCTGGCGCTGTCAAAGAGAACATCCCACAGGTTACGCAACCTGCGGGATGTTCAGCGGATGTCAGTCTCGGGAACGACTGTTACTTGTAGATCTGCTGGATGTAGATGGCGTCGGCCTTGGCCTGGCCGATGACGGAGATGAAGTCAATGTCCAGCTCGCCGTCGTTCACGTTCGCGTAGCAGACCTTGTCCGGCGCGGCTTTGTTCTTCGCGCCGACGGTCATGAAGATATCATAGTTCGAGAAGCAGATCAACCCCTCGGCCATGACCGAGAATTTGCGCTTGCCCGAGACGCCCCAGTAGGTCTCGGCATACTTGAGGGTGACGCGATAGCGCCCGTTGGGCACGACGAACCGGTAGCCCGGCCTGGCCGCGCCGGTGTAGAGTCGCTCGGTCTGATAGAGCTTGTCGTCTTCGGTGCCGGCGATGGGCGTGGTGACGCTGCGGCCAAGGCCGCCGACATAGCCCCACGGCGTTGTGCCGGGGGTGATCGGCGCGCCCGGCAGCCACGAGCGGTCCGCCAGCCACAGGTTGCCGGCCGTATCCGTATACTTCGGGCCGGCGCTGTTCACCCGCAGCCCGTAGGGCGTGAAGACGTACGCCGCGCCCGTGTAATAGTCTGATCCGTCGGTGTACCCATACGCCTGACTGGCGCCGACGGCGACGGTGACGTTGTCCACCGCGACCGACCGGCCGAAGAAAGCGTAGGGGGACGGGTCGGTCTGCACGAGCCTGGTCACCAGGCCCCACTCGTTGGTGCCGGTCGTATTGCGCCCGAAGAGGTACGCCGCGCCGGAGCGGGTTTCGCCATTCACGGGCGCGGCAGAAGCGCTGACCACGATGGCCGGCCCGCTGATGCCGACGGCCCAGCCAAACCAATCGTCGGTCGCGCCGTCCGGGGCGACCAGCTTCTTGATCTGGCCCCATTGCTCGTAGCCGCCCAGGTCGCGCTCGAACACGTAGGCCTCGCCCTGCTTAGCCTTGTCATCTACGCTGGCCCAGGCCGCGCCGACGACGATGGTCGTCCCACTGACGCCGACGGAGAGACCGAAGTAGGTCTCTGCGCCGGGGTCGCTGGCGACCAGCCTCTTGACCTGACCCCAATTGCCGGCCCCGCCGGCATCGCGCCCGAAGACGTAGGCCGCGCCAGCGTCCTCATAGCCGCCGGCCGTGACGTGAGAAGCGCCGACGACGATGGTCGCGCCGTTGATCGCCGCCGATACGCCGAAGTAGTCGTACGGTTGGCCGTCGCTGGCGGTCAGCTTCTTGCTCTGACCCCAGCGGCCGGCGCCGCCCACGTTGCGCCCAAAGATGTAGGCCGCGCCCTGGTCCTCATGACCATCAACCCAGGCGTCGGAAGCGCCCACGACGATGAGCGAGCCGTAGATGGCGACCGACTCGCCGAAGTAGTCTCCATCCGTGCTATCGTTGCCAGTCAGCTCGGCGACCTCGCCCCACATGTTCAGGCCGCCGGCGTCCTTCTCGAAGAC
>CAIQJD010001016.1 GCA_903872005.1 uncultured bacterium
CGGGGATGGTCGGCCCGACCGGCCAGGAGTTCATGGGGAGCGCGCCGCGCCAGTTGGGGCCGCCATCGCCCTGGGGCAGGCCGGCCCCATCCGCGCCGGTCACGTGGACGAAGATAGTGTAGTCGCGGCTGATCGGCGCGCCGGCGCGCCAGTAGAGAGTCAGGCGGCGCGCCTGGCCGGCCGGCGCGGCGGCCGGCTCCAGGGTATAGCCGGCCAGCAGCACGCCGTCGTCAAAGCGGGTGTCGGTCGTGTTGGCCGGCCGGTCGCGCTCGTCTTCCAGGCGTGTCATCCGCAGCCGGCCGCCCAGCCAGGCCGGCTCGCGGACGTAGCTCCCCAGGCGCGCCCAGGTTCCGCCATCCATGCGATAGGCCGGCCCGTCGCCGGCCATCTCGCCCAACGCCAGCCGGCCGGCGGGGTTGGCCCAGTTGGCCCCGGCCAGGACGCCGACGCCCAGGCTGAAGGCGTCGCCCAACTCCCAGGGCAAGGTCTCGACTTGCAGAATGTCGCCGGCCTGCCAGCGTTCGGGCGGATACCAGAGCGTCCCGACCAGGGGGCGCTGGGTAGTGTCTTCGACGATGTCGCCGGCGGCGTTGAAATAGAAGGGGTAGAGGCGTACAGGGCCGTCGGGCCGGCGCAAGACCTGCCAGTAGGTACGCACGCGGGTCATGCGCCAGTCCACGTCGTCGCGCAGGGTATAGCCCAGGAAGCGCAGGGTGTCGCCAAAGTCTATGCGGTAGCGCTGGGCGATGGGCAGCGCGTCCAGGTCCAGCGCATCGGCGCTCCCCAGGCGCGTGAAGGTGTAGAACTCGGCCGGCAGCTCGGCGCGGGCCACGCCGCGCTGCAAGAGGATGTACCCATCGGCGGCGTCCACGATGCCGAAACCGTCTTCGCGCAGGCCCAGGTAGGCTTGATAGAAATCGTTGGGGTGCATGTCGGTGGTCGAAGAGACGTCCAGCAAGATGTACTCAGCATCGGCGACCACCGGGAAGGAGAGGAGGCGCGGCCGGTGGCTGAAATGTGGGTAGAGCGGCGGCGTCGTGCTCAATGTGGCCTGGGGCGGTATTTGCGCGGCGAAGCGCGCCAGCAGCCGGTGATGCGCCGTGACCACGGGGGCCTGATAGCGCCGGCTCAGGATGGAATAGCCCTGCGTGACCTGGAAGCCGACGGCGGCAACGAGCAGCCAGCCGGCCAGCAGGCCGACGCACAGGTTGCGCCGCCGGCGGCAGCGCCCCGCCAGCCAGGCCGCGCCGCCGACCGCGCCGGCGACGACGAAGGGGACGACCGGCGCGGAATAGTGCATCTGGCCCGAATACATGGCCGGGTAGTTGCTCAACATGTTCAGCAACAGGGCCGGCAGGGCGATCAGCGTCGTCGCCGGATCGCAGAGCGCCAGGAAGCCGACCGGCGCCAGCAGGATGAGGAGGTAGCGCAGGCGCGCCGGCTCGATCAGCAGGCCGAGGACTTGCGCCGGCCGGCGCAGCAACGCCAGGGCGACCTCGCGCGGCCCGCCGCCGATTTCGCCGTAGCGGCTGAAGTAGACTGAGTAGTCCTGGCCGGCGTAGAAGTCGCGCGCGTAGGCCGGGATGATGACGAAGACGGACAGGGCAAACCAGGCCAGGGAGACGCCGGCCAGCGCGAATCCCAGCCGGCGGCGTTGGCCCTTCCAGGCCAGGTACAGCCCCAGCATGAAGCCGATCAGCGCCACGTCCTCTTTCGTTGCCAGGGCCAGCAGCGCGCAGACCCAGAAGGGGCCGGCCGCGCCGCGCCGGCCATAGTAATAGGCGAAGAGGAGCAGCGGGACGGCCAGCGGGACGGCGTGGAATTCGGCCAGGTTGGCGGCCTGCAATGCCGGAAAGAGGAGGTACGCGGCGGCGGCGGCCAGGCCCAGCCAATCGCCGGCCGGCGGGCCGATCTTCTCGCGGGCCAGCCAGAAGATGGGCAGCGCGCCCAGGGCAATGACGACGGTTTGCAGCAGGAGCAGCGCCCGCACATCGTTCCAGACCAGGAAGAGGAGCGACACCAGGGCGAAGATCGGCTCGACGTGATCGGTCAGGCGCGGCGCTTGCCGGCCGTCCAGGCGCGTCTTATCCAGCAGCCGGCCGTGCAGGGTGTTCCAAATCGGCTGATCCATGTTGCCCAGGTCGCGCATGTGCGTCTGGAACGCGTCGTGGCGCTGGATGGAGAGCGCGCCGAACTGGGCGATGTAGAGGATGATGAGCAGACCTACCAGCAGCGCCGGCAGCCGTTTGAGCATAAGCGATCACTCGTTTCCCGCATCGCGCCCCAGGGGCGCGTCAGGGGCGATACGCTTGCAGGTACGCATCCACAATGCGCTCCCAGGCGAAGCGTTCCGCGTTGATGCGCCGGCCGTCGCGTCCCAGGCGGGCGCGCCGCGCCGGGTCGTCCAGCAACGCGCCGATGGCTGCCGCCAGGGCCGGCGCGTCGCCCGGCGCGACCAGAACGCCGGAGGCGTCGTCTTCCACGATGTCCTTGATCCCGCCCAGGTCGCTGGCGATGACCGGCTTCTCATAGCGCATGGCCTCCAGCAGCACCATGCCCAGCCCCTCGGTGTCGCCGGCCGAGTCGGTGATGGCCGGCAAGAGACAGATATCGCAGCGGGCGTAGGCGCGCTGCAGATCTGCGTCGGAGACGCGGCCCAACAGGCGGACGCGGCCGGCCAGGCCCAGCGCCGCGATGCGCCCTTCAATGCGCGACCGGTCCTGTCCCTCGCCGATAATGGTCAGCGCCACATCCGGCCGACCCAGGCGCGCCAGGGCTTCCAGCAGGATCAGATGGCCTTTGCGCTCAATCAGCCGGCCGACGATGAGCAGCTCGTAGGGAGCCGGCTTCGCGCCCACCTCGGCGACGTGGCGCGGCGTCATGTCCATCCCGTAGGGGATGATCGTCGGCGTCGCGCCGGTCAGTTGCGTCAACTGCTGGCCGGTGTAGCGCGAGATGGCCGTCACGGCGGAGCTGGCCGCCACGACGCGTTGCAGCAGCCAACCGAGCAGACGCGACCGGCGCGCCAGGGCCAGATCCGCGCCGTAGAAGGTGCTGACGATGCGCGCGTCAGGATGGCGGCCGGCCAGCGCCAGGATGCCCTGGGGCATGGGCCAATGCACGTGGATGACATCCCAATGCTCTTGCCGGCAGAGCCGGCGCACGCGCGCCGCGCCGGCCAGAAGGTAGCCCGGCAGCAGCGCCAGATAGAGCGGGTTGCGCTGCAGCTTGTTCGTCGCGCCGGAATGATGGGTCAGCGTTTCCAGGGCTGCCGGCGCGTAGCGAAAGCGCTTCACCGGGATGCCTTCGATCTCGTGGTCGCTCAGGCCGCGATAACTGGGCGCGCAGACGGTCACATGCGCCTCGCGCGCCCCAAGATGATGAATCAATTCCACAGCCCAGGGCGTATGAACATCGCCTTCCCAGCAGGGAAAGCTGGTCATCAGATAGAGGACTTTCAACGCGCTCAGGGCGCTTCGCCTCCCTCTGGCCGGCGTGTTTCGGCCAATTGTTCCACCGCGTATTCCAGCTCTTCGATCTGCTCCTGCTGGCTCACGATCAGTTCGGCGACGAAGCCGACCAGGAAGAGGAGCAAGCCGGCCAGCCCCAACACGCCGGCAAACCAGAAGAGCGGCCGTTGTTGCTTGCCCAGGGTGAGCCAGAGCGTCAACAGGTAGGCATAGATGACGGCGCCGATGCCTATGAAGCCGGCGCCCAGCCCGCCGAAGAAGAGCATCGGCTTCTTGCTAAAGGTGAGCAGGAACTTGACGACCAGGACATCCAGGAATGAGATGGGGATGCGTGCCAGGCCGTAGTTGGAGCGGCCCTGCCGGCGCGGCTGATAGGGCGTGGCGACTTCGCCGATCTTGAAGCCTTTGGAGGCGGCGATCATCAGCAAGAAGCGGTGCCAGTCGGAGCGCAGCGGCGGGAACGCATCAATGACCGGCCGGCGGAAGGCTTTCGTCCAGTTCATGTCGTGGACGCGCACGCCGGAGAGCCGGCCGGAGACCCAGTTGTAGATGCGTGAGGCCACGACCTTGCGGTCATGGCGTCCCTGGCGCCAGCCGGCCACGACGTCGTAGCCCTCGTTCAGCTTGCCCAGGAGCAGGGGGATGTCCAGGGTGGGGTCAGACTCCATGTCGCCGGGGATGAACAGGACGACAGCGCCGGTCGTGGCGCGGAAGCCGGTGCGGAGCGCCGCCGTCAGGCCCAGATTGACACGGTGGCTGATGACGCGCACGCGCCGGTCGCGGCGCGCCCGGTCTTGCGCCTCAGCCTCGGTGGCGTCTGTGGAACCGTCGTTGACGACGACCATTTCGCCATCCAGCCCCAGGGCGTCCAGGGCTGCCAGGGAACGGGCGATGACCTCGCCGATGTTGCCCTGTTCGTTGCGCGCCGGCGTCAGGACGGAAATGCGCCCCAACCGGGAGAGATCGCTCTGTTCGCTCACGCCGCCTCCACGCATCATGCCTTGAATTGACGAATCATATCCACTACATAGTCCTGCTGCGCTTCGGTCATCTCCGCGTAGAGCGGCAGGGAGAGGACTTCGCGGCCGGCGGCTTCCGCCTGGGGGAAGGCGCCGGCGGTATGGCCCAGGTAGCCCATGGCCGGCTGCAAGTGCAGCGGGATGGGGTAATGGATGCCGGCTTCGACGCCGTTGGCCTTCAGGTGCGCTAGGAGCGCATCGCGCTGCGGCGTGCGGACCACGTAGAGGTGGTATACCGATTGCAGGTCGGGCGATTCGGCCGGCAGGGTCAGGCCGGCGCCGGCCAGGAGCGTATCGTAGCGCGCCGCCAGGGCGCGCCGGCGGGCATTCCAAGCGGCCAAGTGGGGCAGCTTGGCGGCCAGGATCGCCGCTTGCAGGGCGTCCAGCCGCTCGCCGAAGCCCATGAACTGGTGTTCGTACTTGGAGAGCCGGCCGTGATCGCGCAGCATCCGCACGCGCGTCGCCAGGGCTGCATCGTCCGTGGTCACCGCGCCGCCGTCGCCATAGCCGCCCAGGTTCTTGCCGGGGTAGAAGCTGAAGCAGGCCAGCTTGCCCAGGCTGCCGACCGGCTTGCCGGCGACCGTTGCGCCGTGGGCCTGGGCGGCGTCTTCGATGACCGGCACGCCGTAGCGGCCGCCGATGGCGAGGAGCGGGCGCATGTCGGCCGGCCGGCCGTAGAGATGCACCGGCAGGATGGCGCGCGTCCTGGGCGTGATGGCCTCTTCGACTTTGCGGGCGTCAATGTTGTAGGTCCGGGGGTCAATATCGGCGAAGACCGGCCGTGCCCCCACCATCCAGATCGGCTCGGCGCTGGCAATGAAGGTGAAGGGGGTGGTGATCACTTCATCGCCCGGCCCGACGCCGGCGGCCAGCAGCGCCAGGTGGATGGCCGATGTGCCGGAGCTGACGCCGACGCCATATTTCGCGCCGCAGAAGGCCGCGAAGGCAGCCTCGAAATCGGACACTTCTTTGCCCAGGATGAAGCTGGTATTGGCGACCACGCGGCCAATGGCCGCGTCAATCTCTGGTTGGATGATCTGGTACTGCGCTTTCAGATCAACGAGCGGGATTTTGGCCCCCATGGTTCCTTCGCTCCTTTGAGACAGGGATGCGCGCGGCGCTGCTACGCGTGGCGGCTCTTCGCGAAACGCCCGCTGTAGCATAATACAATGACCGATTTATGGCAAAAACGTTGTCGGCGTCCACGCCAATGGCGCGAAGGCGTCCATATCGCTTACCACATCAATCACCGCCGGCCGGCCGGCAGCCACGGCCGCTTCCAACGCCGGCTGCAGTTCGGCCGGCCGCGCCACGCGGACGCCGAAGCAGCCCAACGCGCCCGCCACCTGGGCGAAATCAATCTCCTGGAACATCCACAG
>CAIQJD010001017.1 GCA_903872005.1 uncultured bacterium
GCGCCGCCGGCCCCGACCGCGCCGGCCGCCCCGACGGCCCTGGCCAAAGTCCAGGCGCCGGCCGCCACGCCGCAAGTCTGGTCGCGCGCGGCCAGCGCCGAGCCGCGCCCGGCCGCCCCGACGCCGGCGCCGCTCACCGCGTCCTACACGGTCTCGCCCCTGAGCGACGGGGCGCGGCTTCTTTTTGACTATGCTATCTTTTTCTTGATGGCTTCGTTGCTGGCCGGCGTTGGCGTCTGGATCGTCCGCCGGCAAGCCGTCTGAGCGGCGCGCCATGTCGGACAACTATCATCCCGCAACCTGGCTGGTCTGGACGCTGGCCGCGGCCACCGTCGCGGTGATGACGACCAACCCGCTCTACGTGACACTGTTGGCCCTGGCCGCCGGCGTGAACTACGTCGCCATCGGCCAGCGCAGCCCCCTGGCGCAGAGCTGGGGCGCGTTCCTCAAGCTGGGCATGCTCATCTGGGCCGTAACCATTCCGCTCAACGCGCTGATGGTGCATACCGGCCGCTACATCCTCTTCACGCTGCCGGCCGGCTGGCCGCTCATCGGCGGGAAGATCACCCTGGAGGGCGTGGCATACGGCCTGGTGAAAGGTCTCGACCTCATCGTGGTGCTGATCGTCTTCGCGGCGTTCAATTCGGCGGTGGATCAGGCGCGTCTGCTGCGCCGGATGCCGGCTTTCCTCTATCTGGTCAGCATGGTCGCCTCCATTGCGCTCGCCTTTGTGCCGCAGATGTTCGCCGTCAGCAAGGAAATCCGCGAAGCCCAACGCCTGCGCGGCCATCGCTTCCGCGGCCTGCGCGACCTGTTGCCGCTCCTCCTCCCGCTGCTGACCACCGGCATGGAGCGAGCCATCCAGTTGGCCGAATCTATGGAAGCGCGCGGCTTTGGCGGCAATATCGCGCCGGCCAGCCCGCGCCGCGAGCTGCTCTACAAACTGTTGACGCTGCTGGGCCTGTTGGGCCTCCTCTTCGGCGTCTTCGCGATCAGCTATTGGAAAGGGCAGGGCTGGTTGGGGCCGGCCATCACCGGCGTCGCCGCCGCGCTCCTGATCCTGGTCTTCTGGCTCCAGGGCCGGCGCGTCACGCGCACCCGTTATCGGCGCGATCAGATGACGCGGCGCGATCCCATCATCATCGCTCTCAGCCTGCTCGCCCTGGCCGGCATCGTGACGGCGCGCCTGCTCGACCGCACGGCCCTGTTCTATTATCCCTATCCGCCCTATCCCATCTGGCCGGCCTTCAACCCATTGGTCGGCGCGGCCTATTTGCTCTTCGTCGCGCCGGCGCTCCTGGCGGCGCACCGCAAGCCGGCGCAACCCACCGAGGCCACGCCATGATTCATTTCGATCAAGTCACCTATTTCTACCCCGAAGCGTCGCGCCCGGTCCTGGAACGGGTCGCGCTGGAGATTGACGAAGGCGAGCTGATCCTGGTCATCGGCCCCTCCGGTTCGGGCAAGTCCACGTTTCTGCGCTGCATCAATGGCATGGTGCCGCACTTCTACGGCGGGCGCTTTGCCGGCGCGGTGCGGGTGGCCGGCCTGGACCCGGTCGAGCGCGAGCCGCGCGGCATGTCCGGCGCGGTCGGCTTCGTTTTCCAGGACCCCGAAGCCCAATTCGTCGTGGATACCGTCGAGGACGAGATGGCCTTCGCCATGGAGAACATGGGCCTCTCGCAGACGTTGATGCGGAAGCGCATTGAGGAAGTCCTCGACCAGTTGAGCATTGCCCACCTGCGGAGCCGGCGCATCTCGGCCCTCTCCGGCGGCGAAAAGCAGCGCGTCGCCATTGCCTCGGCGCTGACGCTGCAACCGCGCGTCCTCGTCCTGGACGAGCCGACGTCGCAACTGGACCCCCAGGCCGCCGAGGAGGTCCTGACCGTCCTGCAAAAGCTCAATCAAGACCTGGGCTTGACGGTGATCCTGTCGGAGCATCGCCTGGAGCGCGTGGCGCA
>CAIQJD010001018.1 GCA_903872005.1 uncultured bacterium
AATTCTTCCATCGCGTCCTGGGCCGCGTCGTACAGCGGGCCATCCTCGGTACTCATAATCAGATCGAGCACTTTCTTGGCGGTGGGGCCGCCGGCGCGTCCCAGCGCGCCCACGGCCGCCTGGCGCACCTTCAGACTCTTATCCTGTTCGATCAGACGCGTCAGCGGCAAGACCGACTCGCGCAATTCCAGCTCGCCGCAAGCGCGCGCCGCTTCCAGGCGCACCTGGCTATCCAGGCTATCTAGCTCGCGCAGCACGATGCGCCGCCAGCGCCGGTTGGCGCTGCGCCCCATGGCCGCCAGGGCCGAGGTGCGTAGGTCGGGGTCGCCATCCTCGTAGGCGTCGCGCACCACGTTCACTACGTCCGCGCTGGAAGAGAAGCCGAGCGATTCGACGGCGCGCCGGCGCACGCTCACCATTTCGGTCGGATTCTGCGCCGCCGTCAGCAGCGCCGTCTCGATGGCCAAGGCGGCCGTCTGGTTCAGCTCTTCCAGCTCCGCCAGATAGACGAAGCTGCCCAGGCCGCTGGCGGCTGCGGCGCGCACCTCGGCGTCGGGGTCGTCCTTGAGCAATCGCAAGAGCCGGCCGGCCAGATGCTCATCTTCACATTCCCACAGGCCACGGATGGCCGCCACGCGCGCCTGCGGCTCTGGATCGTTCAAGACTTCCTTGAAGACGCGCTCGAAGCTATACTCGAAGCTGTCAGAAGTCATCTGCGCCAGCGCAGAGATGAGACCGATGCGCGCGTCGGCCGGCGTGCGCTCCCAAACCTGCGCGAAATCGGCCAGTTCCGGCCGGCTCAGGTCCGATAGCAACTCGAAATCGGCCCGCTTGAGATTGCGGTCGCTGCCCTGAATACGTTGGAGCAATTGCTCCAGGTCTGCTTTGATGCCCATGATCCTGTCTCATGATGGGAGCGTTGGTGCCCCATCATGCTCCTGTCTGCGAGATATCGCGGTCGCCGCACAGGCGTACCACCATATCATTGTAGCACAATCGTCCCTGCCCGGTCAATGTTTTTTTCGGCTTTTTTTCAAAAGCCGGCCGCCTGAAGCCGCCGTGCCACGCCCTGGCAGGCGGTCGCCAGCCGAGCCAGCTCCGCCGGGCCATGCGCCGTCGAGAGCGACCCGCCGGCATGGATGACATTGACCCCCTCCAACAAGAAGGCGACGCGCGTCAACCGTTCTTTCAGGTCCACATCATAGTGCGCCGGATCGTTGACGACGTCGGGCAGGTCGCTGTCTGCTCCGCCGGCCAGGGGAAAGTGAATGCTCATCATCGAGCTGCCCGGCAGCGTCGCGCCGGGCAGGCCGGTCAGGCTCACCGGGATGCCGGCGGCCTGGAAGGCCGCGCGCGCCGCCTGGCGCATCGCCTCGCCGTCGGCCGCCAGGCGCGGATAGATTTCCGCGGCATGGGCGATCAGATGGCGTAACATGACCTGGCCGGCGAGCATGGAGAGCGGATGCGCCGAATAGGTGCCGCCCTCGAAGCGCACCAGCCGGCCGCCCTCTCGGCCGGCCAGGCGCATGATATCGGCGCGCCCAACGACGGCCGCCACGGGCATCCCGCCGCCGATGATCTTGCCGATGGTGGTCAGGTCCGGCCGCACGCCATAGAGGGAGCTGATGACGCCGGCATTGAAGCGAAAGCCGGAGATCACCTCGTCGAAGATCAACACTGCGCCGTATTGCTGCGTCCACTGGCGCGCCGCTTGCAGATAGTCGGCGCGCGCCGCGATCATGCCGCCGCCGCCCAGGAAGGGTTCGACGATGAAGCCGGCGATGCGGTCGCCAACCGCGCGGAAGACTTCGCCCAGCGCCTCGGTGTCGTTGAAGGGCGTCACCAATACCTGGTCGAGGAAGTTGCCGGGCAAACCGGCCGTCTCGGCCTCGCGATAGCCGGCGTCGCCGAAGTGGACGCCTTTGAGGCCCCAGGGCTGCGCGCCGTGCCAGCCGCCGCCCACTTTCAGCACCAAATCGCGGCCGGTGTAAGCGCGCGCCAGGAGCACGGCGTACATCGTTGCCAGGGAGCCGCTGGTGGTGAAGCGGATGCGCTCCACATCGAGCTGCCGGCACAGCAGGTCGGCCAACTCCCATTCCAGGACGTCTTGCATGCCGCTCTGCAAACCATGGCCCTCTTGCAGCAGTTGCGTCAGCGCCGTCGTGACGATAGCGGGGCTGTGGCCGAGGATATTGGCGAAGTGGCCTTGCCAGAGGTCGAGGATGTGCGTCTCATCCAGCGTGTCAATGAACGCGCCCTGGGCGCGGCGCACCCAGCCGGGGTAGGGGGTGAAGATGCGGGCGGTATGGCTGCCGCCATCGGTCAGCCGGCCGGCGGCCTGGGCTTGCAGGGTGCGCGAGGCCGGGAAGCGCGCCGCGTACTCGGCGACCAGGGTGTGCCACAGGGCGGCGCGGCGTTCGTGACGGGAAGAAGTTGGAAGCGACATGGAAGACTCCTTATGATTATTCCGATTGGTTCTGGCGCACGTTCTCTTGCACCAGGGCGGTCATCTCGGCCTGCAACGGCGCCGCGTCGGGGAACAGGCTCCAGGCCGGCGCGTCATCATCGGGGACGGCCGACGCGTCGCCGGCCGCCATCCGCTCCAGGAGCGCCAGCCGTTCGCCCAGCGCCGGGTGACTGGCATAGGGCGACGTCTTCGCCTGACGCGCCTCGGCGAGGGTCTTCTCGGCCTCTTTGCACTGGTGCGCGTTCAGGCCGGGCAGCGCATACAGGTTTTGCAGCGCATGGGGCGCACGCGAGATTTCGGCGTCCACCTGCGCGTTGAAGAAGATGTTCTGGCGCGCCACGCCCAGCAAGCCATCGGCAAAGGTGCGCGCCCCGTATGTCAGGGCGGCGAAACGGTCGGCCAGAATCTCTTGCAGGCGCGAAGCTCCCTGCGTGATCCGCAGAAAGAGGCGATAATAGCCATTGACGAAGAACCAGGCCGGGTTGTACCAATGGGCCTGCCCGCCGGCCGCCAGGCCGCCCGCAATGTGATACATCGAGATGAGCGCGCGCAGCGCCAGATCGCCGCCGGCGGTATCCCGATTAGAGAAGTGGCCGTATTCGTGGGCCAGGATGGCCCGGAGCTGTCCCTGGCGCAGGCCGGCCAGCGCGCCCAGGCCGAGGATCAGATCCCGTTGGCCGGCGCCGCGCAGCTTCTTCCAAAAGCCGCCGCGTTCCGAGACCGCGATCCCCGCGCCGGGCGTGATGTAGATGGCGTCTATGGGGCGGACGCCGACGCGGCCGGCGACGGCGCCAGCCAGGTCCCATATTTGCGGCGCTTCTTCGCGCCCGAGCGGCCGGCCCGGCTCGCCTTCGCTCAGGCGGGTGAAGAGGCTGCGGATGATGGCGTAGAGCGTCAGCAGCGCGCCGATCGCGACGGTACCCGCCAGGCGCACATTCACCGTCCCGGAGGAAAAGAGGAAGTATAGAACCCCGCCGGCCGAGGCCAGGATCAGCAGAATCAGGAAGGGGATGGACACATAGAAGGCCAGCGAGGCCAGGAGAATGACGACGCGGTAGAGCGTCCGGATAGCTCGCTCGCCGGCGCTGACGGTGAATTGCCCGCTGGCCTGCGCGCGACGGGTGGCGGCCAGGGTCAGGCCGTTCAGGAGCGCGCCGGCGCCGAGGAGCGCCAACAATCCGCCGGCCCAGGCCAACAGGGCATAGCCCAGCCGGCGCATCCAGCGGGCAAGCCGCGCCTGGCTGGTCACGCCGTCATCCAGCATTCCCTGCACCATGTCGGGCGACATGCCCAGATCGCGCGCCAACAGCAGCTCGCGCTCCGCATCCTCCCAGCGCCGATCAGAGGCATGCGTGATGCCGGCGAGGTAATGCGCGGTCGGATCATCGGGAGCCAGGGCGAGGAGCCGGCCCACGGCCTGGCGCAAGCCCGCAAGATCGTCATTGCGGCCGGCCGCGACGGCCCACACCAACTGCGCCTCGTAGTCGTCCGGCAGGCCGGCCGCGGCGCGGCGCGCGTATGTCAGGGCTTCCTGGTCATCCGATTGGTCGCCATTGGAGAGGAGCGCCTGCGCTGCCGCCATCTGGTTGATGGGCGTCGGATCGAGGTTGACCGCCCGCTGCGCCAGGGTGATGGACGCGGCATCGTTGCCCAGGTCCGATTCCACGTAGCTCAGCCGGCGCAACGCGTCGGGGAAATCGGGCGCCAGAGCCAGCACGCGTTCATAGCCGGCTTTGGCGGAGAAGTAGTCGCCGGCGTCGGCGGCGCCGGTGGCGCCCTGAAAATAGGGGACGGCTTCCGGGTTGATGGCCGCCAGACGATCCAGGATCGCCTGTTCGCGGGCCATGTCTCTTTCGGGCGCCTGCGCGCCGGCCGCCTGTGCCAGGGCGAGACAGAAGATCAGACCGAGCAGCACGGACAAGGCGATGCTGAAACGTTTCATGGTCGAACCCCTTTCTGCCGCACCTCTCCTACGCGGAAAGTATAGCATCGCCGGCCGGCGCGCGCAAGCCGCGTGCCTACGAAGCGGCGCATTACCCCACCGCAGAGAACGCAGAGAGTCAGCGATGGGCGGTTTTCGGCGGTCTCTTCTTGGTCTTCTCTGTGCCCGTGGCGTCTCTGCGGTATGACCACCTTCCACACGCATCGTCAACGCACAACTTTGACATGACCCTGATTGCGCCGGCCGGCGATGTTGACTCTGCGCCCGTTGTACAGTATGCTTGCTCTCGTTGGCGTCCGTGATGGCGCCGGCGGAGATGTCTGGATGGACGAGGGAACGATGAGCAGAGCAGAATGGGCCGCCCTGTGTCTGGAAGCCGGCCTGGGGGGCGCGACCGTCAGCCGGCTCCTGCTGCGCTTTGGCGCGCCGGCAGCGATCCTGGCCGCCAGCGAGG
>CAIQJD010001019.1 GCA_903872005.1 uncultured bacterium
CGCCGCCAGGGCCGCCGGCGTAGATGCCGGGGCCAGGGCGATCCCGACGATAGTGATGAAGATGAGCGCCGTTAGAGGCAGCAGGACTCGCCGCACAGGACGCGAAAACAGGCGTTGTAGAGAGAAGATCACGCTCTCCATTCCTCTCCTGGGTAATTGCGACCCTGACCGCCGGCGCGCGCCGCGCTCAGAGAACGACCTTGCCGGTCAGCATCAGGATCAGACAACCGAAGATGCAGACGTTCAGGAAGAGCAAGAGAGCCAGGATGGGCCAATAACGGCGTTCGGACAGATCAATCATGGCCTCAGCCTTTCCGCGAGATATGGACGGATGTCCTCGAAGTAATTATAGGATACCGCCAAACGATGCAAAAGTCAAGTTGCTTTGGAAAGGGACGGCACCGCCGGCTCTCGGGCGTTCGTGGCATAGCCGAAAGAACATGGAAAGCGGAACGCAGGGGACGGGCGCGGAAGGTCGAGGTGATCTCGTATCTCCGCGCTCGTCCGCGTCCAACCCGGCGCGCCGGCGTCCTGCGGGTCAGGCTGCCCGAGCAATCAAGTCTTGAATGTTCACGACCTGGCCGGTCTTGGCCGATTCGAGGGCGGCCAACAGCGCGGCGAAGTCGAGCAGGGCGTCGGCCGGCGTCATCTGGAGCGGCTTGCCCTGGGCGATGGCGGCGTAAAAGTCCTCGAACTCCTCGCGAAAGCCCTGGCTGCCGTTGTCCTTGTGCCACTGAGGCGCGTGGCCGGGGCGCAGGAGCGTGACTTCGTCGTTGATCAGGCGCACCATGCCGGCCTGGCCGAAGATTTCGAGCGTGTTCAGGCTTTCCGTCGTGGCCCAGCTCATGGTGATGTGTGCCGGCAGGCCGCCGGCCATGCGGAAGTTCATGATGGCCGTGTCTTCGGCGCCCAGAATGGGATAGTGGGCGCTGACGAAGCCTTGCGCCAGCTCGGCCGGCCCCAGGATGGCATGCAGCACGTCCATGTAGTGGACGCCGGCGTCGGTGAGGTAGCCGCCGGGATGCGCCGGCTGCTGCCGCCAGGCAGTCTTGACATACATATTGCCCGGATCGTAGGCGCGGACGATAGACCAACGCGCCAGGATCGGCGCGCCGATGGCGCCGGCGGCGACCCATTGGCGCGCTTGGCGCATGTCGGAGCTGTAACGAAAGTTTTCTGCGACCAGGTAGACGATCTGATGATCGGCGCCGAGTCGTGCGGCGGCCACGGCCTCGCCCAACGAGACGGCGATGGGCTTTTCGCAGATGATATGCGTGCCGGCCTGGGCCGCGCTGCGGCAGATTTCGTAGTTGAGCGCGATGGGCACGGCGATGTCTACCGCCTGAATGTCGGGCTGCTCTAACAGCCGGCGATAGTCGGTGTAGACCGCCGGCCGGCCGAGCTGGTCGGCCAGCGTCCGCGCGTGCGCCTCATGGCGACTGCATACGGCGACGATCTCGAACTTGTCTTTGAGCGCCTGAAGCGCTGGCAGATGGCGGTTCTGGACGATCAGGCCGGCCCCGATCAACCCCAATTTGATGCGTTGCATGGCAGCCTCCTTGGGCATTTCTTGTTGGGAGTCTTGGCTTTGAGCCAGAGATGGGATCAGGCCGTGTCTGGCTCGGCTACTTCGTAGAGCCGATGGGCCTCAATGTACAGGCGCACTGCTTCGGGCGTCTGATAGCGGATGGAGAGGCCGGCGGCGCGCCGCCGGCGCAACTCGCCGCCGGAAATCTCAATCAGAGGCATGGAGATACATAGGACGCGCTCTTCGACGCGCGGCAGCGCGGCCTGAATGCGTGGCATATCGGCCTCGGCGCCGGGCCGGCAGGCCACAATCAGCCGGCATTCTTCCAGGAGTTGCGCCGGCTCGTGCCAGGTCAGGATATTCGCCAGGGAATCCATGCCCATCAGGAAGAATAGCTCGGCTGTCGGCCCCAGCTCCGCCTGGATCAGGCGCACCATGTCCACGGAATAGTGTGGGCCGGCGCGATCCACATCGACGCGGGAGAT
This sequence comes from uncultured bacterium, assembly GCA_903872005.1. Next base: position 2,014 of record CAIQJD010001019.1, read on the forward strand.
GGCGAAGGCCGGGTTATCGTGCAGCGCCAGCTCCAACATGCGGAGGCGATGCTCGGCCGGCGTATGGGGCAGCTTGAGCTTGTGCGGCGGCAAGCCGGCCGGCACGAAGAGTACCTTCTCCAGCGATGCGGCGTGGCGCGCTTCTTCGGCCAACAGGAGGTGGCCGATGTGAATCGGATCGAAGGTTCCGCCCAGGATGCCGATGCGCTGGCTTACCATTGCCACTCTAGTTCTACCTTTCCGATATGCACCATGTCGCCATACTGGATGCCGGCGACCTGCAGCGCGGCCGTGATTCCCAGCGCGTTGAGGATGCGCTGGAAGCGCGTCGTTGCTTCGTCCAGGTCCCAGCGCGTCATCACGGCGGCGCGCTCGATGGCGACGCCGCGCACGCGCCACGCCTCGCCTTCACGCTCGATAGTGAATGCCCTCTCATTGGCTTCCAGGCGGAAGGTCGCCTCGGTCGCCTCGACCGGCGCTTCGATGGGCAGTTCATCCAGGCGACGCAGCGTCAGCCGCAGTAGCTCTGGTACGCCTTCGCCGGTCGCCGCGGAGATTGCCAGCGCCTCAACGCCGTCCTTGCGCCAGGCGGCGCAGAGTTCCGGCCAGCGTTCGCGCACTTCGGTGACGTCCATCTTGTTCAGGACGACAATCTGTGGCTCGCGCGCCAGCCGCTCGCTGAAAAAAGCCAACTCCGTGTTGATGCTGTGGTAGTCGGCCAGCGGGTCGGCTGAGAGGCCGTCCACCAAGTGGATCAGGAGGCGCGTGCGTTCGATGTGGCGCAGGAATTGATGGCCCAGCCCGACGCCTTCGTGCGCCCCTTCGATCAAGCCGGGAATATCCGCCGCGACGAACGAGCGATTGCCTACGACGACGACTCCCAGGTTGGGCTGTAGGGTGGTGAAGGGATAGTCGGCGATCTTGGGACGCGCTGCGCTGATGACGGAAAGGAGTGTGGACTTGCCGGCGTTCGGCGCGCCGACAATACCCACGTCGGCGATCAGCTTCAACTCCAGGCGCAGCCAGCGCGCCTGGCCTGGCTCGCCCTTTTCGGCGATGCGCGGCGCGTGGTTGGTGGCGCTGGCAAAGGAAGCATTGCCGCGCCCGCCGCGCCCGCCGGCGGCGACCAGGGCGCGCTGCCCCGACGCGGTCAGATCGGCCAGGACTTCGCCGCTGGCTTCGTCGTAAACGACCGTGCCTGGGGGCACGGCGATGACCATATCGTCGCCGCCGGCGCCGGTCTTGTCGCTGCCCTGTCCGGGCGCGCCGCGCGGCGCGCGCCAGTGGACGTGTTCTTTGAACTCGATCAAGGTGTTGAGATGCGGGTTGACTTCCAGGTAGACGTCGCCGCCCTTGCCGCCTTTGCCGCCGTTGGGGCCGCCCAGGGGGACATGGGCCTCACGGCGAAAGCTGACGACGCCGCTGCCGCCGGCGCCGGCCTCGACGTGGATGCGTACTTCATCGAAAAACATAATCGTATCCCTTCTTGATAAAGAGGATACTCCGATTTGAGGTGGATGTCAAGCAGCCGGCGGCAGCGGCGCGTCAACGGCGTCATTGGCTCAAGGTATGCTCGGCGTAGTAGGCCATAGCCGCGGCCATGAAGTCGGCCAGGCCGGCGTGGCGCTTCTCGTAGAATGCCCGGAATTCGGGGTGCTGCACATAGAGTTGACCCAGGCCGGCGTAGACTTCGGCCGAGCAAGGGTAGAAGTTCTCGATCCAGGCGTGGTGGCGGGCGATCAATGCCTGCGCGTCGGCATCGCCGGGGGCGCGGTCGGTCAGGGCCGCCAGGCCGGCGGTCACCGCCTCGCCTTCTGCGCCGATGGCCTGCCATTGGGCGCGGCTCATCTTCTTGACGCGGCGCTCCGATTCGGCGACCAACGCCGGGTCGTACTTCTCGCGAGCCTCGCGCTGGTAACGCTCGCGCTGCTCTTTGGTGAACCCCGCATAGAGTTCTTCATCTGTCATTCCCATGTCTGCCTCCGTAAGTCTCTGAATCGTCTTATCAATGGTCGCCAGGAGGGCGGTCAGGCGCTCGGCGCGGCCTTGCAGCAGCCGGCGATGTTGGCGCAGCGCCTGCACCTGGTCGAAGTGCGGGTCGGCCAGGGCGGCGCGTATCTCTTCCAGGGGGACATCCAGCTCGCGGAAGAAGAGGATCTGCTGCAAGCGCAGCAGGTCCGGCTCGGCGTAGAGCCGATAGCCGGCTTCGCTGCGCGCCGAAGGCTTCAGCAGGCCAATGTGATCATAGTGGTGCAGCGTGCGGACGCTGACGCCGGCGATCTGCGCCAACTGGCTGACCGTATGCGTCTTCTTCACAGTTCTCAGTTACCCTCCTCTGTTGCTCAGTATACACGATGACGTAACGTTAGAGTCAATAGGCAATTTCAAGAAAATCGGGATGAGTTTTGACGCGTCTTACCTTTCATGTTACACTCTGCCCTACGATTTCGAGGTGGGAGCCGTTTCTATCTATGGAATACCTGGCAAAATTGAACCAGGCACAGCGCGACGCCGTGCAGGCAGTGTATGGGCCGATTCTGGTGGTAGCCGGCCCCGGCTCCGGCAAGACGCGCGTCCTCACGCATCGCGTCGCCTATCTGGCCGGCGAAGTGGGGATTGACCCGTACCAGATCTTCACCGTGACTTTCACCAACAAGGCGGCGCGGGAGATGAAGGACCGGCTGGCCGGCCTGTTGGGAGCCGGCCTGGAGCGCCTCACGGTCGGGACGTTTCACGCGACTTGCGCCCGGCTGTTGCGCCGCGAAGCCGATTACCTGCCGGTCTCGCGCGATTTCCAGATCTATGACGACGACGACCAGGTAGACGTGGTCAGCGCGGTGCTGAAGGAGCTGAACCTGGACGAGAAGCGCTTTCGGCCGCGCGCCATGTTGGCCGCCATCTCGCGCGCCAAGTCCGAACTCGTCTTGCCGGCGCAGTATGAGTCGTCCAGCTACTTCAACGAGATCGCCGGCCGCGTCTACGCCCGCTACGACGAGATGCTGCGCGCCAACAACGCGCTGGATTTCGACGATCTGCTGTTGCAGACGGTATTGCTGTTCCGCTCACAGCCGGCCGTGCTGGCGCGTTACCAGCGGCGCTATCAGTTTCTCCTGGTGGACGAGTTTCAGGACACCAATATTGTGCAGTATGAGCTGCTCAAGCTGATGGCCGGCGGGCAGCGCAACATCTTCGTTGTCGGTGACGAAGACCAGTCCATCTATCGCTTCCGCGGGGCAGACTTGCGGAATGTGGCGCGTTTCCGCGAAGATTATCCCGACGCGCAGGTCTACCTGTTGGAACAGAACTACCGCTCCACACAGGTGATTCTGGATGTCGCCAACGCCGTCATCGCCCGGAACCTGGGGCGCACGCCCAAACATCTCTTCACGACGCGGCGCGGCGGCGTGGCGATCAAGCTCCAGGAGGCTTACAACGAGCAGGAAGAGGGGAGCTTCGTGGTGCGGGAGATTCAGCGCCTGGTGAGCCTGGGCGAGGCGCGACTTGGCGATGTGGCGGTGATGTATCGCACCAATGCCCAATCGCGCCCGATTGAAGACGCCTTTGTGCGCTACGGCATGCCCTACCGGCTGGTGGGGGCGACGCGTTTCTACGCGCGCAAAGAAATCAAGGACGTGCTGGCCTACTTGCGGCTGATTCAGAATCCGCTGGATAGCATCAGTTTCGCCCGCATCATCAATACGCCGACGCGCGGCATCGGCCACAAGACGCTGACCGATCTGTCGCTGTGGGCGGCCGAGCAGGGCCTGGCGCCCTATATGGCGC
>CAIQJD010001020.1 GCA_903872005.1 uncultured bacterium
CACCTGCAGGGCCGCGCCCAGGTTCGCGCCGGCCTGGCCGCGGTCGCGCGCGGTCTCGCGGATCAGGATCGTGTATGTCCCGCCGGTTGCCAGCGCCCCGACGACCAGCGAATAGCCCATCACGAACGCGTAGGAGCCGAAGCCCTCTCTGCCCAGGTAGCGCGTGACCAGAAGCACCACCGCGATGTTGGCGACCAGCACGATCACGCGCGAGAGGAGGATATACGTTGTGGTGATGACCGAACGGCGTCCCACACTCATGGCTTCTTCCGTCGAGCCTCTCACTCCAGGTATCCGAGGCCGCGCAGCTTGCCGGCCACCAGATCGGCTTCCTTCTTGTCATAGGGGACGCTGGCCGATGCGCCGACATCTGCCTCGTCGTCGAAATACTCAATCGCCGGCGGCTCGTCAAAAAGCCGCTCGATGACGCGGCCATCCAGGCCGCGCGGTGTGCGACAGCCGGCCAATTGTAGCAGAGTGGGGGCCATATCGGCAATCCCGATGCCCTGGATATGCCGGCCGGCGGCGATGCCCGGCCCCTGGGCATAGAACATGCCATACAGCCGGTGCGAGCCATTGGGCACGTGCTCGGCCAGCAATTGGCTACGATCCAGGGTGCGGACCGGCTCGCCATCCGGGCTGGTGTGGCTGGGCCGCACGCGATAGTACGGGTCCTGGCGCGGGATGATGATGATGTCGGGCGCGCGTCCCAATTCGGCCCCGTGATAGATCTCTTCGCGCAAGTAGGCCATCTCGATGACCGGTTCGTCGGTGAGCGGATCTTTGAGCCGGCGCAACGTCTCCACGATGGCGCGGCGCAGATCTTCGTACTCCGCCCCCGGTTGTACGATGCCGTGCGGTTCCCGGCCGGCCAGATTGATCCAGATGCTCTCCTGATACTCGTCGGCGTAGGCCAGGGAATGCTCCCAATCAATGAAGAAATAGGCCGCCGGGTAGCGGATGCGTTGGTAGAGGCCCGGCGCGACCCGCTCGGCCAACTCTTTCAGGCGTTGTGGGGTCATGTGGCGCAGTTGAATCCACGCGCCGCGCCAGAGCAGCGACTTGAGCCAACTGCCGAAAGCGCCGCCGGCCGGATTCAATGTCTTGCGCCGGCGGGGCGTCAACCAACCCTGGCGCACCAGCCAGTTGTTGAGATAGAGCACTTTGTTGCTGATGGGGCCGAAGCCGTGATCGGACATAATAATGAGAGATGTGGCGTCATCCAGGCCGGCGCGCACCTCGCCGGCGAACTCGTCCAGGCGCTGATAGACGCGCAGGATGCTATCGCGATAGCGCGCGGCGGCCGGCGCGCTATACAACGGGTGCGCCGGATCCATGAACTTCCAGAAATGGTGTTGCACGCGGTCGGTGGCGCGGAAATTGACGGCGAAGACGTCCGTTTCCTTGTGCGCCAACAGATAGCGCACGGCGGCGATGCTGTTTTCCAGGTTGGCCCAAATCTTGTCCCACATGAGGTCGTAGCGCTGGCGATGCAGCTCGCCTTCCATCGTCGGCTCGATGATGTAGTCGCCCAGAGCGCCCAGTAATTCGTCCTTGAGCGCCGGCGGGTAGGTGAACTCGCTCTTCTCGCTGGGCGTGTCCATCCCCGACACCATGAAACCTTGTAGCGGTTCCGGCGGGTAAGTCATCGCCAAGTTGACGACGCCCATGCTGCAGCCCTGCGCGTTCAGCATCTGCCAGAGCGTGCGCGAGCGGCGGTCTGCGCCGTTGACCAGCCGCGTCTCATACGAGCCGGCGATGTGTTCCTTGAAATAGTAGATGCCATGTCGCCCGGGGTTGTTGCCGGTGACGAAGGTCGCCCAGGCCGGCGCGCTGACCGGCGGGATCGTTGAAGCCAGGCGACCATAGACGCCCTGTTCGCGCAGCGCTGCTAAGGTGGGCAGCAGACCGGCGTCGGCCCAACGTTGGGCCAGGCCGAAGTCAGCGCCGTCCCAGCCCAGGACGATCACTTTGTGGCGCTTGGAATGCGCCCCAGTCTTGTGCGTGGCTATCGTCATCGTCGCATCAGCCGAGATAGCCCAGGCCGGCCAGCTTCTCGCGCACGGCTTCTTCTTCCGCTTCGTTGTAGCCGGCGCGCGGCGCTTCGGTCTGGTAATGGCCTTCGCGATAGTGCACCTCTCCGGCGTCTTGCAGGCCCTCCGAAAGGACGCGCCCGTCCATCTCGGTGGGCACGGGCAGGCCGAGCAGGTGCAGGATCGTGGGGGCAACATCGAGGATCTGGGCATGCTCCAGCTTCAGACCGGCGCGCACGCGCTGACCGGCCATCAGGAAGATGCCGTTGGGCCGATGGAAGCCGAGCACCAGGTAGTCGCCGCGCATCTGCGCCGGCGTCAAGATTTGCACCGGCTCCTGGCTGGGCGAGGTGTGGCTCAGGCGGGTGCTGACATACGGTTCCTGGCGCAAGACAAGCATGATGTCGGGTGCGGTTGTGGTCTCTGCGCCGTGATAGATTTCCTCGCGACGGTAGGCTTGTTCGACAATGGGCTGGCCGCGCGGGTCCGTCAGAGTCTTGAGCCGGCCGATGATCTCGTCACGCAGCGCTTCATATTCTGCGCCCGGCTCGACAATGCCTTGCGGCTCGCGGCCCTTCAAGTTAATCCAGATGACCTCGCGGAACTCGTCGGAATAGGCGCGCGTCTTGCTCCAGTCTATCGAGAAATAGGAGGTGGGGCCGGCGGCGCGTCCGTACATGCGCGGGAAGAGCCGGCGCATGTTGTCTTTGGTGCGCTTGCCGAACCATTTGCGGGCATAGCCCCAGATGAATTTCCAAAGCAGGGTTTTGGCGCTGGCGCGCAGCCGGCCGGCTACGGAGCCGCCGCTCTGATCTGCGAAGACGAGCCACCCCTGGCGCGCCAGCCAGCGATTGAGGTAGACGGCGGTGTCACTGGCCGGGCCGGCGCCGTGATCCGACATGATGATCAGGGTCGTGTCGGCGTCCAGCTTCTGGCGCAGCTCGCCCAGCCACGCATCCAGGTGTTGATACACTTTCAGGATGCTATCGCCCAAGGATGCGGCCAGCTCCGGGTTATAGACCGGATGGTTGGGGTCCATGAATTGCCAGAAGTGGTGCTGAATGTTGTCGGTGGCGCGATAGTTGACGACGAAGAGGTCCCACGGCTTGGCGCGCATCAGGTACTCGACGGCCTTCATGCGCTGCTCGGTGGCGTGCATGATCGCATCGAAGGCGGCCTGGAAGCGGCCGCTGCGGCAATGCTCGACGACGCCCGGCTCGATGATGTATGCGCCGATGGCGGCTTCCAGCTCGGCGGCCAGGCCGGCGGGATAGGTGTAGACGCTCTTCGCGCCGGGCGCATCTACGCCGGCGATGACGATGCCGTTGATCTTTTCCGGCGGGAAGGTCATCGCCACGTTGACGGAGATCGCCGTCTTGCCGGCCTCGCCCAGCATGCGCCAGATGGTGGGCGCCTTCACGTCCGCGCCGTTCATGAGGCGCGCCTGATAGCTGTTGGGCGCGTGTTCCTGGAAATGATAGATGCCGTGCTTGCCCGGGTTGACGCCGGTCATGAAGGAGACCCAGGCCGGCGCGCTGATGGGTGGGATCGTGGATGCCAACGTCCCGGACACGCCCGCGCGCATCAAGGCGGCCAGATTGGGGAGCTTGCCCTGTTGCGCCCACGGCTCGATCAGGTCGAATGTAGCGCCGTCCAGGCCGACGACGAAGACGCGCGGCGCGCGGGCCTGACCTCCTTGCGATGGTTGCACCGTCTTTTCTCCTCTCCCTTCGCTTCCTACCTGACGTAGTGTGGCGCCAGGTAGCCCCAGATGCAGACTTGTTCGAAAGCGGCCATGGCGAGCAACAGCGCGCCGGCCAACAGGCCGCGGCCGGCCGGCGGCGCAAAGGAACGCCAGCCGCGCGCCAGGAGCGCGACGGCCGGCAAGAGCGCCGGGAACAGGTAGCGGCCCTGCGGTTGCCAGGCCGTGCCAATCATCGGCAAGAAGGTCTGCGCGACGCTGAAAGCCAGCGCCGCGGCCATGATGATCCAGGCGCGCCACGTCGCGGCGTCTTTCCCGGCGCCCAGACCGCCGCGCCACAGCCCAAAGCCGGCCAGCGCATAGGCCGCCGCCAGCAAGATGTACCAGATGGGCGCCAGCGGCAGCGTTAACCAGCCAAAGTTTGCCCACGCGCCGGCCAATGTCAGCGCCCCGTACAGGCCGTAGCGTGCCAATTGCGCCGGCGCGTAGCTGGATGTATCCCACCAGCGCGGCAGCAACCCCGGCGCCAGCCAGGTCTCGCCCCAGCGCGCGGCCCGCTCCATGTCCCCGTTACGCAACAGCTCCCGGCCGGCGGCGTCGCGCCAGGAGAGATCGTCGAAGTAGAGCCTCTGCGCGCCGGCATTGTTGAGCGTCAGGCCCAGCCGACGGGCGTTCGTCGCCACATGGTAGCGCATTGTGATCGGTTGCCACGCTCCGTCGGCGATGAAACTGACCCGTTGGATCGAGCTGCCGTCGTACAGCGCGATGTAGCCATAGCCGCGGCCGGCGTCGCTGCGCGTCCAGGCTGTCAGCTCGATGTCCTGGCCGCGCAGGCCGAGGACGGTCGCGTAAGTCAGCTCTTGTTGCGCCTGGATGGGGAGCGTCTCGGTTGGCGCATCCAATGCCAGGGCGTAGCGTCCGCCATGCGCGACTTCCGCGACCCGGCCGATCGAGCGATTGGTCGCCGGCGCGTGCCAACTTGCGACGGCCGCCAGCGGCCATTGGGCCACGCCGATGCTCAAGATCAGGAACACGCCGCCGGCCGGGGCCAGCCGGCGCCATCCATAGCATAACGCCAGCGCGACGGCGGCGGTCGGCCAGACGAAGAGCGCGGTCTTCTTGGTCAGGCTCGCCAGGATGAGCAGGGCCAGCAAGAGGAGTAGCCGGCGCACGTTCCAGCCGCGACGCACTCCCCATAACAGGACAACCAGAACCGCAGCGGCGGCCGCCATGGCTGCGACGTCATTGTTGCATGCCGCGCCGATGAAGGCCGGCATCGGCGATAGGGCGGCCAGCCCGCCGCCCACCGTCGCCACGAAGCCATCCGGCGGAGCCAGCAGGCACAGGCCCAGGTAGACGCCGGCGACGGTTGCCAGGTACAGGACGATAGACCAGCCGCGCGCCAGATAGAGCTGATCCAGCACACGCTCGCTCAGGCGGAAGAGAAGCGCCGGCGCAAGATAGTAGAGCGCCGGCTCATCTTCGCGTTGGCTACGCAAGTATTCCGATTCGGCCGGCACGGCTGCGTTCCAGGCCGGCCGCGACGCCCCAGACGCTCCGCCGGCGACCAGCGCGAAGTAGATGCGCTGGCGCGTGCCTCCGCTGGCGGCCGGCCGTAAATAGCTCCAGAAGTCCGCCTCGCGCAACGCTGCGGCGATGAGGCTGAAAGTGCGTAGGCGTTCAGCGGGGCGAGGAGGGCGCAGCCCGAAGTCCGCAAGCTCGCGGATATAGGCAAAATGGCCGGGTTCATCGGGCGCCTGCCACGGTGGGATGAGAAC
>CAIQJD010001021.1 GCA_903872005.1 uncultured bacterium
CAATACCGTGGAGGCGGCGCGCGCCTTCCTCGACCCATACTGCTACACGCCCACGGCCTCGACGCATATCCCCGGCGTAGAGGCTGCCATTGAGCGGCTCGGCCGCGCCGCCCACGCCGGCGAACAGGTGCTCATCTGGGGCGACTTTGACGTGGACGGGCAGACCGCCACCGCCATCCTCAAGACCGCCTTTGACGCCCTGGGCATGCGCGCCGATTACTACATCCCCCATCGCGACGAAGAATCCCATGGACTGAACCGTCAGGCCCTGGATGAAGTCCTCAAGAGCGGCGTAAAACTCCTCGTCACCTGCGATTGCGGCGTTTCCGACGCCTCCGAGCTGGAATACTGCCGGCAGCGCGGCATAGAAGTCATCGTCACCGACCATCACGACCTGCCGGCCGGGGGCGTCGCTGCCCCCATCGTCATTGATCCCAAGATGCTCCCGACGAATGACCCGGTGTATCACCTGTGCGGCGCCGGCGTCGCTTACATGCTGGCCGCCGGCCTCCTGACCCACTTCGGCCGCGCCCGTCTCGCCGACGATCTGCTGGACCTGGCCGCCCTCGGCACCATGGCCGACGTCGTCCCCCTGCTCGCCGAAAACCGTTACCTGGTGCAGCGCGGCCTGCCGCTCCTGGCCGCCGGCCGGCGCGCCGGCGTTGCCGCCCTGTTGCAAATGATGAAAGTCAACATCTCCGCCTTCGATGGCGACAGCGTTGCCTACGACCTTTCGCCGGCGCTCAACGCCGCCGGCCGGCTCTCCAACGCCGAACTCGGCGTGCGCCTGCTGCTGACCCACGACAGCCGCGAGGCCGAACAGCTCGCCGCCGAAGTCGTTACCCTCAACGAAGAGCGTCGCTATCAGACCCGCCTCGTCGAGCGCATGGCGATTGACATGATTGACAAGCTCGGCCACCCCTTGCCGCCGGCCATCATCCTGGCCCATCGCGAATGGCGCCCCGGCATCACCGGCATCGTCGCCGGCCGGCTCACGGAGACTTTTCATCGGCCGGCCATCCTCATCTCGCTCCCCGAAAACGGCATCGCGCGCGGCTCGGCTCGCTCCATTGCCGGCATAGACATCCACCAGGCCATCGCCCAGCAACGCGACATCCTCGTCGCCGAAGGCGGGCACCCCATGGCGGCCGGCTTCGGCATCCTGCCCGAAAACCTCGACGAGCTGCGGGGACGTCTGCTTCAAGCCATCGCCGCACAGCGTCCTGGCCCCGCCGGCCGTCTCATTCGCCTCGACGCGTGGGTAGATTGGGCGGATGTCTCCCTCGAATTGTGCGATCACCTGGCCCGGCTCGCGCCCTTCGGCGAAGGCAACCGGCCGCCGATCCTGGCGGCGCGCGATTTGACCCTCATCGGCCAACAAGCCATCGGCGAACGCGGCGAAGATTGGCGTCTCAAGTTGCGCGACCAGCACGACATTGAGCAAGATGTCATGTGGTGGGGACGCGGCCGCAACCGCGATCCTGTCCCGAGCGGCTCTCTGGACGTCGCTTTCACCCTGCGCTCCAATGTCTACAACGACATGCGCCGGCTCCAGATCAAGCTGGCAGATTTCCGCCGCACACCGGCGGTTGTCATCGAGCCGGCCGCCGGCGAGACTCCCATTGAAATCAACGACCGCCGGCAGAGTAACGACCCCACCGCCGAGTTACGCGCCCTCCTGGAGCAAGCCCCCGACGGCGTGGCCTGCTGGGGCGAAGGCCGCGCCGCCAAAGAATGGCCCGGCCTGCGCCGGCGCGATCAGATCACAGCAGCCACAACCCTGATGGTCTGGACAATTCCGCCCGGCCCCGACGAGCTGCGCTACGTCCTGGAGCGCTCCCAGGCCGCCCACCTGGTGATCCTCTTCGGCGACCGGTCTGAGCCGGATCTGCGCGCTTTCGTCATGGAACTGCTTGGTCTGGCGCGCTTCACCATGAACAAGCACGCCGGCCAGGCCAGGCTCGATACTCTGGCCGGCGTCCTGGCTACCCGTCGCGGCGCGGTCATCGCCGGCCTGAAGCTTCTCAGCGAGCTGCAGCTCTGCCACTGGGAGCAGGCCGGGCCTGACCAGGTCATTCTGACGCCCGGCGATCTCCCCGCGCCGACCATCCCGCCGCGCCAGGCGCCGGCCGCGGCCGCCCTGCAACGCACGCTGGACGAAATCACGGCTTATCGCCGCTACATGCTCCGCGTTGACGACGCAGCCCGCCTCCTGCCCGCCGGCTATGTGTCCCGGGGCTGAATGCGAGGTGAAATATGCCCCAATGTCCCCAGTGCCACGCTGAAATTCACGAAGACGATCCCGTCTGCCTGAGTTGCCTGACGAGTCTGAGGCCAGTGTCTACCCCGCCGGCTGACCCACGCGCCGTATTCAGCCCTCTGGAACCGCCAGATATGGCCGCTGAAAATGGCGAGCCGGCGGCGCTACCCACGCCAGTCGGGGATGGCGTCTGGCGCGCCGAGGCCCGCCGCGTCATCCATCGGCTGCGCCCCAGCGCCGAATACGTTTCGGAACCGCCGGCCGCCATGGCTCCCAATGGTGACGACGCGGGGCCGGCCGGGCGCCGCCCCTTCTCTCCCCTTGCCATCGTGCGCGCGCTCGTCTTCCTCGGTCTGGGAATCACCCTCTTGCTCCTCGGCGTCTTGATGGGACACGGCGTCGCCACACAGGCGCCGGCAACTCCCTCGCCCTTTGACGATGGCATGGCGCTCTATCAAGCCGGCGATTTTCAGGCCGCCAGCTATGTGTTCGGCGTCGTCGCCGACGCCGCTCTGGCGCGCTCCGGCGCGGTCAGCGCCCGCGCCCTCGTCATGGCCGGCTGGAGCGCCTATCGCCTCGGCGACTACGCCCACGCCGCCGACCGCTTCATCGCCGCGGCCGGCCAGGACGGCGACAATGCCGAAGCCTACGCCGGCCTCGGCCTGACCTATCTGGCCCAGGAGAGATTGAGCGACGCGCGCGAGGCGCTCACAGAAGCCGTCGCCCTGAGCGACGTATTGCCGGCTGCCCATCGCGGCTTCGGCCTCCTGGCATTGGCCGAGAAGCTCCCCGACCGGGCGGTGAGCGAACTCTCACGCGCCGTCGCGCTGGCCCCCGACGACGCCGAAAATCGCATCGCCCTCGGCCGAGCGCTGGCGAGCGCCGGCCGCTACGAAGAGGCCATCCAGGAGCTAGAGCCGGCGGCGGCCGGCGCGCCGACCGCCCCCTATCTCGACGCCCTCATCGAATGCTACTGGGCCGTCGGCCGCTACACCGATGCGGTGACCGTCGCCCAGGGCCGCGCCCTGGCCGAGCCGGCGCGGGCGCAGTGGCAATACGACTGTGGGCAGGCCCTCTGGCGCGCCGGCCGAGTCCCAGAGGCCCAGGCTGCCTTTCTGAAGACGCTCACCCTGAATCCACCGGCCGACCTGGCCGGCTCCGCCCTGCGGATGGTCGGGGTCACCCTGGCGCAACAGGAGCGCTATGCGGAAGCGATGGAACCCCTCGGTCGCGCCATCGCCCTGCGCCCCGATGACGCCGCGGCCCTCGCCGAACTTGGCTGGGCCTTGGCGCGCCTCGGCCGGTGCGCCGAAGGCGTGGAAGACTTCACGCGCGCCCGCCGGGCTGCCCCCGACTTGGCCGCAGCCATCGAAGGTGAAAAAGCCTGTCGGCAGTGGCTCGGCCAGACGTCGCAGTAGCCGGCGACAAGGAGACTCGCCATGAAAGGAAGCTCGGCTCCCGATCGGCAAGGCGCGCTCGACTATGTGTTGCTCGTCGCCTTATTGGCCCTGGTGGCCGGCGGCATTGTCATCGTCGCCGGCCCCGGCGTCGGCGCTGTCTACAGCGACATCGCCGCGTGGTTCTCCACCCTCGGCACGCCAGGCTCGTCGGCCTCACCCAGCGCCCCGCCGGCCGGCGCGCCATGCGCCGACATCCTCATCCGCGGCTCGGCCAGCTTCCGCGACGCCAATCACGACGGCCAGGTTGAAAGCATTCATTTCGGCGGGGATGTCAATTGCAGCCTGGTCAGCGGGACGAGCGCGGCCGGCGATCCCCTGGACGCCAGCGCCCGCATCGGCCGGCTGCGCTGCGTCGCCATTGATCCCATCACCCTTGACCCCAACCCGACCGCCGGCCCGACCGGAGACCTGACTTTCCGGTCGGCTTCAGCGTCTTCCAGCCTGCGAATTCTGGAAGCGCGCCATGGCGCGTTGCTCTTGTCGGCCAACCTCACCTGGGGCGACCTGGTCATCTCGCCACGAGGCGGCGCGCTGACGATCACGGATGTTACTGGCTTGCAAGCCGACGACCGCATCGGCTCGCCCACCCTGGCGACCTTTTCCGGCGCGCCGGCCGTCGCCGGCAGCCTGACTTTTCCTGCGCCAGGCAGCGCCGTCGAGAGCGCCGGCGCTGGCAGCCTCCGGCTGACGGCCCACAGCATCCCATTCACCGCACGCATTTCCACCATCTGCCGGCGCTGATGCGCCGCGGGAGCGCAGCATGAACGACCCCAACCTCTATGGACAAGTCGCCATCACGCCGGCCGATCCGGTCATCGCCGGCTCCTATGGGACCTGGCGCATCACCCTCACCGTCGGCAAGCACGGCATAGACGACCGCGGCCGCGTCATCCTCGTCCGGCGGATGACCGACAACTGGGAAGCGCCCCAATTCAGCCGGCCGAACGCCCCCAACTATACCACCGTCGAGACGACCGGCCGCGCCGTCCTGCGCGCCGCCTGGGATGCCGGCGCCTACATCCGACCCTGGCGTCCCGGCATCATCATAGACATCCTCGACGGCGCGCTCGCCCCCGGCGACACCCTGACCATTATCCTGGGCGACCGGCGCGGCGGCAGCCCCGGCCTGCGCGCCCAGACCTTCCGCCAGGAACGCTGCGAATTCCGCCTCCTGGTGGATGCCTTCGGCAGCGGCCAATACGTCGCGGTTCCCAACCCGCCGCGCCTGCGCGTCATCGGCGGGCCGGCCGCCCGCCTCGTCGCCCGCGCCCCTTCCGAAGCGGTGGCCGGCCGGCCCTTCTCCCTCACGGTCGTCGCCGAAGATCGCTACGGCAACCCGGCCGACGGCTGCGCCGAGACCATCCGCCTCAGTGCCGGCCCGGCCGAAACGGCCGGCCTCATTCTCCCGCCGCCGCACACGCTGCATCCCGACCAGCGCGGCGTCCAGCGCTTCGAGGGCCTGACCCTGCATCGCGCCGGCGTCTATCGCATTGCCGCTGCGACCGGCGACGGCCGGCTGACGACCCTGAGCAATCCCATCATCTGCCATGCCGCCGCGCCGGCCCAGCGCCTCTATTGGGGCGACATTCACGGTCAGACGGAAACCACCGTCGGGACGGGCAATGTCGCCGAATATCTGGCTTACGGCCGCGACGTCGCGGCCCTGGACTTCGTGTCCCATTGCGCCAACGACTTCCAGATCAGCGCCGAACACTGGCGCGAGACGCAGGAGGGCATCCGGCGCTTCCATGAGCCGGGACATTATGTCACCTTCCTCGCCTACGAGTGGTCCGGCAACACGCCGGCCGGCGGCGACCACAACGTCTACTACCTCGGCGACGACGGCCCCCTGCACCGCTCCAGTCACTGGCAGATCGCCGATAAGTCTGACGAAGAGACGGACCGCTACCCCATCACCGCGCTACACGCGACGCTGCGCGACCGGCCGGATGTCATGATCATCCCGCATATCGGCGGCCGGCACGCCAACCTCGACTTCTGCGATCCGCGCTTCACCCCCTTCATCGAGATCGCTTCGGTGCATGGCGTCTTCGAGTGGTTCGCCCGCGACGCCCTGCGGCGTGGCCTGCAAGTCGGCTTCGTCGCCTCCAGCGACGACCACACCGGCCGCACCGGCGCGACCTATCCCAGCGGCAGCAACGTCCACTTCGGCATGCCCGGCGGCCTCCTCGCCGCCTACGCGACCGACCTGACCCGCGCAGCCCTCTGGGAAGCCTTCTGGGCGCGCCGCGTCTACGCCACCACCGGCCAGCGCATCATCCTGCGCGTCTCGGCCGCCGGCCGGCCCATGGGCAGCGCTTTCAGCGCCACGTCCGCGCCGCCGATTGACGTCGAAGTCCTCGGTACCGCTCCCCTGGAAACCGTCCAACTTCTGCGCGGCCCTGACGTCATCTACACCCACCCCCTCGCCGCCGACGCCGGCCGGCGCCAGCTTCGCATCCTATGGGAAGGCGCGCGCACGAAGTGGCGCAGCCGGCCAACCCACTGGGACGGCGCGTTGACCCTCTCCGCCGGCCGGCTCCGCTCCGTCGAGCCGCTGGCCTTCGACGACCCCGACCAGGGCATCATCGAACAGACCGAGCGCCTGGTGCGCTGGCGCAGCGCCACCAGCGGTGACCCCGACGGTCTGCTGCTAGACGCCGACATCGCCGCGACCGACCGCTTCACTTTCCAGAGCGAGCCGGCAAATTTCAGCTTCACCCTCGCCGACCTGGAAGCCGGCCCCCTGATCGTCGAAGCCGGCGGCC
>CAIQJD010001022.1 GCA_903872005.1 uncultured bacterium
ATCCGCCTGGCGACCCAGATGGCAGCGCATCGCCAGGGCGACCCTACTGCTCGAAACGCGTAATCCAGTCTCCTGGCGCGCCCCGGCGGGCAAGACGGTAACAGGCAATGAAAAGAGACGCAGCGGCTTCTCGGCGCCACCTGCGTCTCTCATTGCTCAGTTCCATCGCGTCTGATTGCGGTTCAGGCCTGCCGGCGCGCTACGCGCCCAGCAAGTACGCCATCACATCCGCCGCGGAGTAATCGTCCCCGTCGGCCACCAACCGCGCCGCCCCGCTCAAATCATCCCCCAGCGTGACCAGCGCCGGCTCCACGGCCCCATCCTTGCGCCGCTGCGGAAAGCCGGCCGTAGCCATCAGATTATTGCACAGGCAACTACGCCACGCCGTCTCTTCTGCGCTGCCTCCCTTACGCACATACTCCTCAACCGGCTCGGCCGCGCAGCGATAGCCAATCGTCCCATCCTCTCGCTTGTACAGGCTACGCAAGAATCCCAGATCACAGACCCGCTTGCGGGCCGCGTACAGCGCCGGCTCCGATAGCGTCCCCTCCACCTGGGCCACCTTGAACGGGAACCCCGTCGGCGACACGACCGGGCTGGTAAACACATCGCTCTCGCCTGCCCGGACGCGCGCCAGGACGCGCCGGCGCAACCCCGGCTCCATCCCCGACTCTTCGCACAACGCGAACGCGGTGCCCACCTGCACGCCGGCCGCGCCGGCTCCTCGCGCCTCCCGCAACCCTGCGGGATGTCCATATCCGCCGCCCAGCCAGAACGGCAACCCCAACGCCTTGATGCGCTCCAAATCCACGCGATCGCGCTCCCCATACAATGGCTCGCCGCGCGTATTCAATTGCAGCGCCCCACGCGGCGGCGCATTATGCCCGCCGGCCGTTGGCCCCTCGATCACGAAACCATCAAGCCGCCCCTTGCTGCGCTGCAGCAACGACTGCGCCAGCACCGCCGACGAAATGATCGGCAGGAACGCCGGCCGTTTCAGCGACCCCACGGCATCAGCAATCCCCGGAAAGAGCGCCTGGGGATCGAACGCGATGCGATAGTCGTCCTCGGCCGCCGCGCCCAGCACGTTCACCCGATACGTCACCGGCTGATGCGTCGCCAACCGATCCAGGATTTCGGCCACCTGCGTCGGGATGCCCGCCCCCATAATCACCACATCCACGCCGGCCAACATTGCCCCATACAGCGAGGCGAGCGTCGGCAATTGCACCTTCTCCAACAGATTCAGGCCGACCAGACCGGCATGTCCCTCTTTCGCCAGCCATACCTCGGCGAAATTCGCCGCCGCCGTCAATTGGTCCAGCTCGGCCGGCGGGCGCAGCATGTACGGCGTCGGCGTCTTATACGGGACATCCGCCGGCTTGCCGCCGGCCACGAAATACGCCTCCAGGATCGCCTGGGCCGCCGGCGATGGGAAATGCCCCAGCGCCCGGCGCATCGCGCCATCCCGATCCCCTTCCATCAGCCGGCTGATCGCCACGCGCGCCAGCCCAGTTCCGGCCACTACCCCCAGCGCGCCCTGCTGCGCGACGGCCCTGGCTAACCGCCAATTGGAAATGGCGACGCCCATGCCGCCCTGAATGATCTCCGCTATGCTCATGCTTTACTCCGCAATGTGGGATAGTAGTCGGCCTGCCCGCGCCACGCCCCGCTGGCACGCCTCATCAAGTAGAACACCTCGCCGGCCTCCGCGTCGCGGCCCGGCGCGCGTTTCCCCAATCTCGAACGCATCGCCGACCAGAAGGAATCAGCGCACTTCCGCGCCCTATCCCGAACCGTCAATAGCCCACATTTCCCCTTGCGCGCCGACGCTCCTTGATGTATGATGCATCCAACGACACACAGGAGGCCGCCATGTCTACCCTGGCCGCTCGCATCGCGTCCCTTGCCGCGCCGGCCGGCGCGCTCCGCGCCATCTCCGTCTCCGCCATCCGCGCCCTCGCCGCCGAAACCGGCGCGCCCATCCGCGATATCGAGCTGGCCGCCCTCGAATCCCAGATACTCCCGGCCCGCTACTTGCGTAACTTCGGCACCCTCGGCTGGGAAGGCCAGACCCGCCTCCTGAACGCTTGCGTCGCCATCATCGGCGCCGGCGGCCTCGGCGGCTGGATCATCGAGGGCCTCGCCCGTATGGGCGTCGGCCGGCTCACCGTCATTGACGGCGACATCTTCGAGGACAACAACCTCAACCGCCAGGCCCTCTGTTGGGAATCCTCGCTGGGCAAATCCAAAGCCGTCGCTGCCGCCGAACGCGTCGCCCAGCTCAACGCCGCCGTCCAGGTCAACGCCTTGCATACCTGGGCGACCGCCGAGAATCTCCCCGACCTCCTCGTCGGCGCGCAGGTCGTCGTAGACGCCCTCGACAAGCTCACCACCCGCCTCATGCTCCAGGAAGTCTGCGCCCGCCTCGGCCTCCCCCTGGTGCATGGAGCCATCGGCGGCTACATCGGGCAGGTGACAACCATCCTCCCCGGCGATCCCGGCTTGCGCGCCCTCTATGGCGACCAGACCGTCGCCGAGCGCGGCGCGGAAGTCGAATGGGGTAACCCGGCCGCCACGCCCATGATGATCGCCGCCTGGGAAATTCACGAGGTCATCAAATGTCTCACCGGCAAAGGGGAGCTGCTGCGCGGCCGGCTCCTCTTCCTGGATGCCGAAGCCGGCTGCGCCGAATTCTTCCAACTCGACTGACCTGATCCCATCGCCCGCGCGAGCCGACCTCACAACGCCCTCGCGCGCAGGAGGCGACCGATGCCGTACCGCAAGTGGAGCGCTTTGATCCTGCTCGGCCTCGTTTTGGCAGCCGCCTTTGGCCTGGCCACGCCGGCCTCGGCCCAGGAGCCGCCCGTTTCCCTTGACTACGAGTGCATCCTCGGCTGGCGCGCCGACACCCCATCTGCCGGCCTCCGCGAAGACGCCTCAGCCGAAACGACCTGCCCATCTTGCCGCGCCTCGGCCGCGCCCGGCGAACCCGCGTCTGACCAACGCCCGTCGGAAAAGCTCCTCGCCTTCTTGTACGACCTGCAAGCGCGTCAGGAAATCCGCATCCTCGCCTGGCTTCCCGCCGGCGTGCGTCTCCAGGGTACTCTCGACGCCATCCTGGCCCTGCAGGAGTTCCCCCTCACCGCCGGCCTGCAGCTCGTGGGCAAGCCCGCCATGCCCCCGGCCGAGCCGTCCAGCGCCTCTCCCAACCTCGCCCAGGCCAGCGTCATCAATTACACGTATGTCACCAACCAGGGAGCCAATCCTCCCATCGCATATAGCTGGCTCGACATCTCAGCCACTGGCGTCAAAGTCGCCATTGGCGACGAAACCTTCCAGCAAGTCACCCTCGGCTTCCCCTTCACCTTCTACGGGACGGAGTATGCCAGCGCCTACGTCTCATCCAATGGCTTCGTCAGCTTCGGCGCCGGCAACGCCAGCTACTCCAATAGCGCCATCCCCAGCGTCGGCCTGCCCAACAACGCCATCTACGCCTTCTGGGATGACCTCGTGCCCAACGGCGGGGCCAACGGCAACGTCTACGCCCAGCAAGTGGACGCCACACATTATGTCATCCAGTGGCAACAGGTCACCCGCTTCGGCTCCAGCGGCAAAGAGACCTTTGAGATCATCCTGAACGGCGCAGACAACACCATCACCCTGCAATACAAGGCCGTCTCCGACGCCAACTCTTGCACCGTCGGCGTCGAGAACCTCGCCGGCGACCGCGCCACGCAGTACGCCGCCAATGCCGCCGGCATGATCTTCGACAACCTCGCCATCAAATTCACGCCCAACACCGTCGAAACCTATGCCATCGCCGGACACACGCGCCGCGACGATGGCGCGCCCCTGCCCGGCGCGCGCGTCGCCATCATCGCCGGCCCGGCCGTCGCTTTCGCCGACTCCGACCCCACCGGCGCTTACTCTCTCACCGTCTCGGCCGGCGCATATACGCTACAAGCCACCA
>CAIQJD010001023.1 GCA_903872005.1 uncultured bacterium
ACGCCGGCGCGGTCTTCCTCTACTGGATGTCGCTTTACCTCTACGTCCCGACGCTGCCCCTCTATGCCCAGAGCAAGGGCGGCGACCTGGCCCTAGTCGGCGTCATCGTCTCCATGTACGGCCTGTGGCAGGCCGTGGTGCGGCTTCCCCTGGGCATTGCCGCCGACTGGCTGGGCCGGCGGCGGCCCTACATCTTCGCCGGCATCGTGCTGGCCGGCATCGGCGCGCTGGTCATGGGTTCGGCCGGCGGCCCGACCGGCCTGATTGTTGGCCGCTCGATCACCGGCCTGGCCGCGGCCGCCTGGGCGCCCATGGTGGCGCTCTTCAGCAGCTTCTTTCCACCGGCCGAAGCGGTGCGCGCCAGCGCCCTGCTGACCCTGGCCGGTTCCCTCGGCCGGCTCCTGGCAACCGGCTCGGCCGGCGCGCTCAACGCCTGGGGCGGCTATTCCCTCGCCTTCTGGGTGGCCGCCGGCGCGGCGCTCTTGGCCTTCCTGACCCTGCTGCCGACGACGGAACAGCGCCGGCCTCCCAAGCGCCCTGCGCTGGCCGACATCGGCCGGCTCATCCTGCGCCGCGATGTCATCTTGCCATCTCTGTTGGGCGCGGTGGCCCAATATGCCAACTACGCCATCACCTTCGGCTTCCTGCCGGTGTTGGCCCGCCAGATGGGCGCCAGCGACATGACGCAAAGTCTGCTCATCGCCATGACCATCGGCGTCGTGACGCTGGGCAATCTGCTGGCGACGACGCTGGCGCAGCGCATCGGGGCGCGCCGGCTGGTCTACGGCAGCTTCGTCCTGTTGGCCGCCGGCATCGGCGTTGCCGCGCTGGCGCGCGCGCTGCCCTGGGTCTTTTTCGCTCAGGTCTGCGTCGGCATCTCCCAGGGCGTCGGCTATCCAGTATTGATGGGCTTGAGCATTCAAGAGGTGAGCGACGGCGAGCGCACCACGGCGATGGGCATCCATCAGGCGGTGTATGCCATCGGCATGTTCGCCGGCCCCTGGTTGAGCGGCATCCTGGCCGAAGGGTTGGGACTGCGCCCGATGTTCTGGATCACCGCGGCCGGCTGCCTGGCGTTGGGCCTGTTGGGGACGAGCTGTCTCGAACCGCAACGCCAGCGGACTTCATGATACCTTCAGAAAACGAAGAAGCCTGGCGTTTGCCAGGCTTCTGTCTATGGTGCCCCCGACTGGACTCGAACCAGCACGCCCATTGGGCACAGGCCCTCAACCTGCCGTGTATGCCAATTCCACCACGGGGGCGTCCAACAGGGACTATTATACTCCGCGCGGGGAGTTCATGTCAAATTAACTCCCGATAGACCGCAAGGGTCTGCCGAGCCGTCTCCTCCCAACGGAAGCGCGCCGCCTGCGCCAGCCCGCGCCGGCGCATCTCGGCGCGCAACGGCGCATCGCTCAACACGCGGCGCAGCGCCGCCGCCCAGCCGGCCGCATCCCCCGGCGCGACCAACAACGCCGCATCGCCGGCCACTTCTGGCAGGCTCGACGTATCCGAACAGACCACCGGCGTCCCGCAGGCCAGCGCCTCCAACACCGGCAGGCCGAACCCCTCGTACAGCGACGGATAGACGAATGCCTCGGCCGCCGCATAGAGCGCCGGCAAGTCCTCGCCGGCTACCCACCCCGTGAAGACGACCCGTTCCCGCAATCCCAGCGCATCCAACCGCTTCAGGAAGGGTGCGTAGAGCCAGCCGTAGGGGCCGGCCACCACCAAGCGCAGCTCCGCATCCTCTTGCAGCAGCATCCGGTAGGCATCCAGGAGCATGGTCAAATTCTTGCGCGGCTCAATCGCCCCGACATAGAGCAAGAAGCGCGCCGGCAGCTCGTAGCGGGCGCGCGCCGCGGCCTGCACCGCCGGCGGCGCCGGCCGAAAGCGCGCATCGGCGGCCAGATAGATCACGCGGATCTTGTCCGCATCCACGCCGTACAGGCGCACGGCATCCCGTTTGCTGCACTCCGAGATGGCGATGACCGCGTCGGCGGCGCGCAGGAAACGCGGGATCATCAACGAGAGGAACCAGCGATTCTGGCGCGTGTGCGTCTCCGGCCGCAGGACGAAGGCCACATCATAGAGTGTGAAGACGCTACGGGCGCGGCGCAGGCGTGGCAAAAGCTGATCCGTCGCATGGAAGATGTCGCACGCCGGCAGGCGCCGATCCTGCCAACCTCCCAGGAAATAAACCGGCAACGTGGACAGGCGCCAGGGGATGTTGCCCAATGGGACGCTGTGCTGCGGCAAATCGGCCAGCGCCGCGGGCAGTCCCTGCCGCGCCGGCCCACGATTGTGGAACGCCACATAGTCGTGCTGCGGCTCGACGCGCCGCAACGCGGCTAACAATTCGCCGGCATAGCGCCCCAGGCCGGCGCGCCCCTGCAGGGCCGGCCCCATGTCGAAACAGATCTTCAGCCGCTCTTTCTGGCTCACCGTGTCCGCACCTCATAAAGCAAGCCGGCCGGCTCGAAGCGATAGCGCGCCTCGATCTCGGCGCGATCCAGGTAGCGATCCAGCGCCGCGACGAAGACGCGCCGCCGGCCCATCGCCGCCTCGATGAAGGGAAGCTGCTTGCCCTGGCCGGCATAGACCTCGACCACTGCGACGTCGGGACGCCGACCCTCGACCCCCTGGAAATAGAGCAAGTTCTGGCGCAGCGTCGCATCGGCCAGCACCAGCGCGCCGGCCGGCAAGCTCTCCAGCGCGCCTTCGCCATACTGGCGCGGCCCCCAATAGGCCGTCTTGGCCGGCAACAGGTGGAACAGGTTGCCGTTGCGATAAGGCAAATCGCGGAAGCCCAGGGGATTCCACCCCAGCGCGTTCAGGCCCAGCGGAAGGAGCAAGTAGAGCGCCAACGGCGCGGCGATGGCCCCGGCCAGCCAGCGCCGCGCCGGTCGGCGCTCCCACAGGGCATCCACGCCGCCGGCGATGAAGACGGCGAGGATCAGATAGAACGGCAGATAGAAGACGTAGCGATCGGGGACTTGAAAGTCGAAGGCGAAGAGGGCATCGCCCAGGCCGGCCAGCGCGAGGTACAGGCACAGAGCGCGCCCGGAGCGCCAGAGCCGGCGCAGTCCCAGCGCCGCCAGGGGCAAGGCGAGCGGGAACTGATAGACGAGATAGGCCGCGCCGAAGAGCGCGTCGCCAGGCCAGCGCGCCGGCGCCAGCGCGG
>CAIQJD010001024.1 GCA_903872005.1 uncultured bacterium
GCTGAAACTGGCCGCCGGCGCGGCGCTGGCCTTCGTCGTCGAGCCGAAGATTGACGGGCTAACCGTGGTGCTGCACTACGAAGCCGGCCGCTTTGTGCGCGGCGCCACGCGCGGCGACGGCGAGGTGGGCGAAGACATCAGCGCCAACCTGCGTACCGTGCGGAGCATCCCGCTGCGTATCCCGGCCGATCCGGCCGCCGGCCCGCCGCCGGCGCGCCTGGTGGTGCGCGGCGAAGCCTACATGCCGTTGGATCAATTCCAGCGCTTCAACAAGCGCCAGGAAGCGGCCGGCGAGCCGGTCTTCGCCAACCCGCGCAACGCCGCCGCCGGCAGCCTGCGCCAGCTCGACCCGACCATCACCGCCGCGCGCCCTCTGAGCCTGTTGACCTATGCCATTGTGGCGGCCGAAGGGGTCGCGCTCGATTCGCAATGGGAGACGCTGGCCTACCTGCGCCGGCTGGGCTTCCCGGTCGCGGCCGACGTGGCCCGCTTCGAGGAGTTCGAGCCGGTCGCGGCCCATTGCCTGGCCTGGATGGAGCGCCGCGATACCCTCAACTACGAGGCAGACGGCGTCGTGATCAAGCTGGATGATCTGGCCCTGCAAAGCCGGCTGGGCGTGGTCGGCAAGGACCCGCGCGGCGCGATTGCCTTCAAGTTCCCCGCCCGCGAGGCCACCACGCGCCTGCGCGACGTCGGCGTCAACGTGGGGCGCACCGGCACGCTGAACCCCCTGGCGCTGCTGGAGCCGGTCCTGTTGGGCGGCGTGACGATCAAGCAGGCTACCCTGCACAATTACGACGACATCGCCCGGCGCGATATCCGCATCGGCGATATGGTCATCGTGCGCCGCGCCGGCGACGTGATCCCCCAGGTCGTCGGCCCGATTCAGGCCCTGCGCCGCGGCGATGAACGGCCGGTCGTCCCGCCGACCCATTGCCCGGCCTGCGGCGAGCCGGCCGTCCGGCCCGAAGGCGAAGTCGCCATCTACTGCGAGAACGCCGGCTGCCCGGCGCAACTGGTGCGCCGCGTCGAGCATTTCGTGGGGCGCGACGCCATGGACATCGAAGGCTTCGGCTCGCGCCTCTCGGAAGTCTTCGTCGAGCAGGGGCTGCTG
Source organism: uncultured bacterium (assembly GCA_903872005.1). The sequence continues at coordinate 1,115 of CAIQJD010001024.1, forward strand.
CGCGACGTGGCCGACCTGTATGCCCTACAAGCCGATGACCTGCTGCGCCTGGAAGGCTTCGCCGAAAAGAGCGCCAGCAAGCTCCTGACGGCCATCGCCGGCAGCAAGCGCCGGCCCCTGGCGCGCCTGCTCAATGCCCTGGGCATCCGCGGCGTGGGCGTCGTGGCCGCCGGCGACCTGGCGCGCCATTTCGGCGCGCTGGATCGGCTGGTCGCCGCCTCGCAAGAAGAGCTACAAGAGATTGAAGGCATCGGCCCGGCCACGGCCGCATCGGTCGTGGACTACTTCAGCCGGCCGCGCCACCAGGCGCTCCTGGCCCGGCTGCGCGCCGCCGGCGTGCAGATGGAGCAGGAGGCCGCCCCCGCGGCGGCGGCCCAGCCGTTGGCCGGCAAGAGCTTCGTCATCACCGGCGCGCTGCCGGGCATGAGCCGCGACGCGGCCAAGGCGCTGATCGAAGCGGCCGGCGGCAAGGTGATTGGCGCGGTTTCGGCCAAGACCGACTACCTGGTCATCGGCGACGCGCCCGGCGGGACGAAGTTCAATGCCGCCAGGACGCTGGGCATCCCAATGCTGGATGAGCCGGCGTTGTTGCGATTGATACGCGGCGAGAGCGGATGATGGCCCTGCCCGTCCTCGGCCTCGGCTACTGCTCCTCCGACTACCTGGGCATCACACCGCGCCTCCCCGACTTCGACCAGGATACGGTCAGTATGCCGGCTTTTGCCGCCGATGGCGGCGGGCCGGTCGCTACGGCGCTGGTCGCGCTGGCGCGGCTGGGCGTCCCCGTCGGCTATCTGGGCGTCCTGGGCGACGACCGCGACGGCCACGCAGCCTATGCCGCGTTGGCCGGCGAGGGCGTAGCGATGCAACACGTCGTCGTGCAGGCCGGCGGACGCATGCCGGTCTGCATGGTGCTGGTGGAAGAGGGGAGCGGCCGGCGCGCCATCTTCTGCTATCGCGGCGCGCTGGAAGACTACGCCCTGACCGATGCGGCGCGCGCTGACCTGCGCCGGGCGCGCATCCTGCATATAGACGGCCACAGCGTCGGCGCGGTGGAAGAAGCGGCGGCCCTGGTTCACGCGGCCGGCGGCTCGGTCGTCTTCGACGCCAACCGGCCGCGCCCGCACATCGAGCGTTTCCTCGCCTGCACCGACATCCTCATCGGCGCATCCACCTTTCCCCAGGCCATGACTGGCATCGCCGACTTGGCCGAAGCCAGCCGCCGGCTGATGGCGTTCGGGCCACGCCTGGTAGTCACGACCCTGGGGCCGGCCGGCTGCTTCTGCTACACCCAGGCCGAACAGTTCGACGCGCCGGGCTTCCGCGTGGCGGCCCTGGACACCACCGGCGCCGGCGACGCCTTTCACGGCGGCTTCATCTACGGGCTGTTGCAGGGCTGGCCGCTGCGCCAGACGGCGCGCTTCGCCAACGCCGTGGCCGCGCTGAACTGCCGGCAACTGGGCGGCCGGCGCGGCCTGCCGACCCTGGCAGAGGTGGAACGCTTCTTGTTGCAAGCGGAACCGTAACCCACCGCTCCCGACCGTAGCATCACCCCTTGTGGGCGTCTGAAGGGCCAGGCCGGCCACAAGGGCCGATGCTACGCCAGCGTGTCGCCCCACCCCAATCGCAATCTGCCTGGTCAAGATTTGGCCGCCGGCCGAGAACGCATATAATGGCGTTTGTGAATATCTTTGCAAAGAGGTGTTTCCTGTGAAGAACTATCCGTCCGTCGGCATTCAGGCGCCGAATATCCTGCTTCCCAAGCGCAACCTGGACTACACCAAGTGGGCAGTCATCGCCTGCGACCAGTTCACCTCCGAGCCGGCCTACTGGGACGAGGTCGAAGCTCTGGTGGGCAAGGCTCCATCCACCTTCCGGCTGACGCTCCCCGAAGTCTATCTTGATTCGCCCGAAGAAGGCCGGCGCGTCGAGTCCATTCGCCAAACCATGCAAGCCTACATGGCGCAGCAGCTCTTCGAGGAGCATGCCGGCTTCGTCCTGGTGGAGCGCACCGTCGCCGGCAAGACGCGCCACGGCCTGATGTTGGCCCTCGACCTGGAGCAATATGACTTCAACAAAGGCTCGACCAGCCTCATCCGCGCCACCGAGGGTACCATCATTGAGCGCATCCCGCCGCGCGTGCGGATCCGCGCCGGCGCGCCCCTGGAGCTGCCGCACATCCTGGTCTTGATTGACGACCCGCAGCGCACCGTTATCGAGCCGCTCGTGGCGCAACGCCAGAGCCTCAAGCCGCTGTACGACTTCGACCTGATGCTCGGCAGCGGCCACCTGAACGGCTACTTCGTGGACAAGCCGCAATTGGAGCAGGGCGTCGTCGCGGCGCTGGAAAAGCTGGCCCAGCCGGCGACCTTCTGCGCCAAGTACGGCCTGGAGCCGGGGCGCGCCGTCTTGCTCTTTGCCATGGGCGACGGCAACCACTCCCTCGCCACCGCCAAGACCATCTGGGAGCAGGTGAAGGGGCAGGTGGGCATGAATCACCCGGCGCGCTACGCGCTGGTCGAGATCGAAAACGTCCACGACGAGGGGTTGGAGTTCGAGCCGATCCATCGCGTCCTCTTTGACGTCAAGGCCGATTTCGCCGGCGCGCTCACGGAGCACTTCGCCGGTCGCGCCCGCCTCATCCCCTGCAAGGACGCCCAAGAGATGGTCGCCCGGGTGGACGGCCAGCACGGCCCCGAACAGGCTTTCGGCGTCGTGGCCCCGCAAGGTTTCAGCGTCGCCACCATCGCGCAGCCGCCGACCAACCTGCCGGTGGGCACGCTGCAAGGCTTCCTCGACCCGTGGGGCAAGCGCGGCGGCTTCGGCAAGATTGACTATGTGCATGGGAAGGATGTGACCGTGCGCCTGGGCGCGCAGGCCGGCCATCTGGGCTTCTACCTGCCGGCCATGGCCAAGGGCGACCTCTTCAAGACGGTCATCCTGGATGGCGCGTTGCCGCGCAAGACCTTCTCCATGGGTGAGGCGAAAGAGAAGCGCTTCTACATGGAAGCGCGGCGCATCGCGTAACGACATGCGCCGGCCTCGTAGCATCGCCCCTTGTGGCCGTTCGATGGGTGAGGACGCGCACAAGGCGCCAGACTAGGCAAAGCCGGCGCGCGGCCGTAGAGACTTCCGAAGTCTGCAAGACTTCGGAAGTCTATTTGTTCTCATCCATCCAGCGCATCGAAGAATGTCAAATTGGCCCCGAAGTTCTGCATGGCGATCACCTCGTCGCCGCGTAGGCGGGCGCGTATGGCGCGCGTCCGATGGGTTAGCGTGACCTCGTGCTGTGGCAGAGGGATATGGAAGCTGATGGGGCGATTGACCGGCGGTTCGGCGACGAACCAGTAGCCGGCCGCCGGCCGCGCCGGCGCGCGCAACCCCTCGACCTCGACCGGCTGGCCGGTCATCCATGCCGGCGTCCGCACGAAGAGCGGCCCTGGGCGCTTGAGCCGCAGGCGCAGCGCCGGCCCGGTGTAGGGCGACTCCACCGCAATGGCGTCGGTCTGATGGTCGAAGAAGAGGTTGACCCAATGGCCGGCCGCGTCGTAGCGCGTCGCCTCGCGACAGACCTCGCATAACGAAGCCACCACGCCCCCGACGATGTCCATGTTGAAGACCAGCGGCGCCGGCTCCAGCGGGGCATGGCCGTAGGGCGCCGGCATCCCATACGCGCCGCGATGGCGGTCGGCCAGATCGCGCTTGCCATCCTCGCCGGCCGGGTTGGCCGGCTCGCGGATGAACGAGACATCGCGCAACTGCGCCGGCAACAGATGGCCGCGCAGCATCCGCTCCGCGTCGGCGTAATACTGCGGATAGCCCCAGCGCCCCAGAATCAGCGCCGTCTCGATGATGTCGCCGGTATTGTTCCCCTCGCCGCGGTCGGGGTTCGCCTCCGGCGCGGCGCTCTCGATGGACCAGCCCAGCGCATCGCGCAATTCCCACAGGCCGGCGTCATAGAACGCCCGCACGCGCCCCAGCAGTGCGGCGTCGCCGGTCAGATCGGCCAACTGCGCCAGGGACGAGAGGACGCAGGTGACCGAATGGGAGTGCGTCCCGAAGCGGTCGCGGTCGTAGCGGCCGTCGGGGCCGTAATACTCGCTCAGCGCCTTCTCCTTGAGGATGAGGGCCAGTTCCAGGGCCGGCGCGTGGCGGGTGGCCCGGTAATACTTGACCAGGGGGCCGATGGCGCGCGCCAGGCCGGCGATGAAGGTCTGGTCAGTCACTTTCAAGTTGCCATCGCGCTCCAGCGCGGCGCTATCCCAGCCGCGCTCGGCGTCCCAGTAACGCCGGATCGTCGCGATGCTGGCTTCGGCCAGCCGGCGCGCCGGCTCGCTCTGGCGGAAGCGGGCCAGGGCAACCAGGGCGTGGAAGCCTTCGCGGACATTGTGGGGCAGGAAATGGAACGGCCGGCCACCGATCTGATCGCGGTTGAGCGGCAGCGCCAGCGCCCCGCTGTAGGAGAAGAACGCGGCGCGGGCGTGTTTCTCCACGCTATCTTCGTCCAGCATCACGCCGGCGGCGTCCTCGGCGTTCAGCAGGGCGTTGAGATGCCGGCCGGGGACGTGGGCTTCGGAATGCGCCCAACTGAAGCTCAATTGCGCTTCCGGATAGACTACAGAGCGGAAGAAGGGGATAGCGTCGTCATCGGCGTTGAAGACGCTGCCCATCGTGCGGCAACCCAGGCGGATGGCGTCCAGGACATCGGTAGTGTTCACGTCGCGTAATTTGCTCATCGCGGCCTCCTTCAAGAACATGCAACTTCAGTATACCATTGACGCGACCGCGCTGCCAGTCGGATAGCAGCGTGATCCCCTCGGCCCTACGCCGGCGGTCATTTCACATTTGACATTCCCGCATAGTGCGGGTATACTCTGCCTTCGTGAAGTTGACGCGGCATTTGACCGCCGGTTGAGTTATGGTATAATGCAGCGGCGTTTGGCCGACGTAGCTCAATTCGGCAGAGCAACTGATTTGTAATCAGTCGGTTGCGGGTTCAAGTCCCACCGTCGGCTCCTGGCAGGCGTAAGCTCGCCTGCGTCATAGAACATGGGCAGGTACCCTAGCGGCCAACGGGGTCTGACTGTAAATCAGATGGCTCAGCCTTCGGAGGTTCGATCCCTCCC
>CAIQJD010001025.1 GCA_903872005.1 uncultured bacterium
CGCTCCTGGCGCAGATCGAAATCCAGAGCGGGGCCGATGGCTTCGGCTGGTTCAACCTGGGCGCCGGCTTCAATGCCCTGGGCCAGTACGAGCAGGCCGCGGCCGCCTTCGATCAGGCGCGCAAGATGGGTCTCCCCTGGCGCATGTTGTGGTACCAGTTCGCGCCCTTCGAGGCGTACTATCAGGTGGGCCGCTACGATGAAGTCATCAGCCTGGTGGATGCGACGCTGAAGACGGCCGGCCATGTGGAAGAGCTGCACTACTGGAAGGGAATGGCCTACAAAGCGCAGAACAAGGCCGATGCGGCGCGCGCCGCCTGGCAAAAGGCCGTGGAGCTGAACCCGAACTATGCGCCGGCCGTGCGCGCTCTGGCCGGCCTCGACAAGCCGATGGGGCCATGACCACGGAAACTGCGGAGCGCCAGCGGCATCTGGCGCGCAATACCATCCTCGTCGCCGGCTCCTTCGCCCTGGCGGCCGCGGCCGGCCTGCTGCGTAACGTGGTCATCGCCCGGCAGTTCGGCATCGGCGCGTCGTTGGACGCCTACTATGCCGCCTTCAAGCTGCCCGACCTCCTCTTCACCATCGTCGCCGGCGGCGCGTTGGCGACGGCCTTCATCCCCATCTTCGCCGATTTCCTGGCCGCCGACGACCGGCGCGGCGCGTGGCGGCTGGCGAGCGCCATCACGAACCTGGTGGTGATCATCGTGATCGTGCTGGCGTTGCTGGCCGGCGTGTTGGCCCCCTGGCTGGTGCGTCACCTCATCGCGCCGGGCTTCACGCCAGAGCTACAGGCGCAGACGGCCAGCGTGATGCGCCTGGTGCTGGTTTCCACCGTCGTCTTCGGCATCAGCGCCGTCTGGGGAAGCGTGCTGCACGGCTTCAAGCATTTCTTGCTGCCGGCCCTCGCCCCCATCGCCTACCCGCTGGGCGTCATCGCCGGCGCGCTCTGGCTGGCCCCGCGTTGGGGCATCTATGGCCTGGCGGCCGGCGCCGTCTTCGGCGCTACCCTGCACCTGCTGATCAAAATACCCGGCCTGATCCATTACGGCTTCCGCTGGCTCCCGGTGCTGGACCTGCGCTCGACGGCCGTGCGGCGCGTGGCGATCCTGATGGGGCCGCGCGTCCTCGACCTGGGCGTCTTTCACCTGACGCTCCTGGCGACGACCAATCTGGCCTCGCGGCTCAGCGCCGGCTCGGTCAGCGCCCTGGACTGGGGCTGGCAGGCGATGCAGTTGCCCGAAACGATCATTGGCACGGCCATCGGGCTGGTCGCCTTCCCGACCCGGGCCGAGCTGGCGGCGCGCCGCGACGTGGCCGGCCTGCGCGCCACCCTGGGCGATACCCTCCTGGCCGGCCTGACCTTCACCGCGCCGGCGGCCGTGGGCCTGATCCTCCTCGGCCGGCCCACGCTGGAGCTGCTCTATCAACGCGGCGCGTTCGACGCCGCCGCCACCGACGCCGTCTTCATCGCCCTGCGCTTCTATGCCCTGGGACTGATCGGCCATGCCGCCCTGGAAGTGGCGGCGCGCGCCTTCTTCGCCCAACAGGATACCATCACCCCGCTGTTGATTGCGGCCGGCTCGGCCGCGGTCAACATCACCCTGGGCGCGCTTCTCATGGGGCCGCTGGGGCATGGCGGGCTGGCGCTGGCGAACTCCCTGGCGATTTCGGCCGAAGTGCTGACGCTCCTCTTCGTGCTGCGTCGGCGCTGGCGCGGGCTGGATGCCCGGCGCATCCTGGCGATGCTGTGGCGCATCGCCGGCGCGACGCTGGCGATGACGGTGGTCGTGCTGGGCGCGCTGGCCCTGGGCCGGCGGCTGGGGCTGGGCGCGTTCATGCTGCTGGCCCTGGGCGGGGCGGCCGGCGCGGCCGGCTATCTGGCAGCGGGGTTGCTCCTGCGGGTGCAGATGTTACATTGGCTGTGGGACGCCGCGCGCCGGCGGGCGGTCGCGCGCCACTGAGGGGGGTGTCGCGCGAACACAAGCGGCCGGCGCGCAAATGCCCTGACAGAGCGTCAGGGCATTTGAGTAAGCGCACAAACCGGAGCAGCGGCTAACGCGTGCGGGCGGGCGCCGGCACGCCGGCGGCGCCCTCTTCCTTCCATTTCACCGTCTGGGCCGGGCGCGCCGGCGCGTGATGGGCGCCATCAGACGCCACGACCATCCAGGCGGAGAGGAAGAGCAAGGCGCTGACGATCGGAAACGCAATCAAGATCACCATGAAGATATTCATGGCACGCTCCTTTCCCAA
>CAIQJD010001026.1 GCA_903872005.1 uncultured bacterium
CTCGTCGCTCCCGCCAAAGACCCACAGCCGGCCGGCGATCTCGGCCATGCAGCCATAGCCCAGCCGGCGCGGCAACGGCCCGCGACATTCCCATTCCTCGCGCCCCGGCGCGAAGAAGTTGACCTCATCCGTCCAAAGCTTCTTGCCATCCTGCCAGTAGGTGCCGCCGGCCAACCAGAGGCCGCCGGTATGCCACGCCGCATAGTATCCGCCACGCGGCAAAGGAATGTCCGGCCCACGTCGCCAGGTAATACGAGGGAACGTTGATGAATTCATGATCGCGCCTCCCTGAATCGGTAGTGGCGGCCGGGCATGCCCCTCGGTCGCCCAGATGGACAATAGCGTTGCCGGGCGCGGGCGGCCCTCCTGGCCGCCCCCCAAAGGGCCGGGACATGCCCGGCCCGTACAGCAGCAGCCGGCGCGAGGCGACTACGCCACGCCGGCCGGCGGCGTATCCTGCCGGCTGACCAGCAACAGCCCCGTCTCGAACGTGATGGTAGCGGCATCCCCCAGCATCACGTTGCTGATGCCGCGCGTCAATCCGAGATAGAGGCTGGCGTCTCGCAGCGGGTATTCCAGGCCGGCGGTGGTGATGCCCGTCACGGCCGGCGAGAGCGGGATCAGCGAGACCAGATCGCCCGGCGCGCCGCGCAGGGCGACCGGGCTGCGCCCCAGGAACAATTGCTGGCCGTCATCCTCAATGAGGATCGGCGCCGCCTGGAAACGCGGCGCGGTCAGCAGGAGGATGTTAGCCAGGGTTTGGTCGAGCCGGCCGCCCAATGCGCCCAGAATCGTGATTTCCGTCGCGCCCTCGGCCAGGGCCAGGTCGAGGGCCAGCTCCAAATCCGTTTCATCTTTGTGGATGGGATGCCGCGCCAGCCGTGCGCCGGCCGCCGTCAGTCGGCCCAGCGTCTCGTCGTCCAGCGAATCCATGTCGCCCACGACGATAGCCGGCCGCAGACCCCACGCCAGGATGTGGCGCGCCCCGCCGTCGGCGCTCATCAGCAGATCGGCCGCCTGGGCGCGGGCGCGCGCCCGCGCCGGCGCGCCAATCACCCCATTGGCGACGATCACTGCCTTCACAGGTGATCCACCTCGATGCGCCCATCCTTGGCGACCAGAGCGATCCGCTGCACCGCGGCGATGTCGCACAATGGGTCGCCGTCCACGACGATCAGGTCCGCCAGCTTGCCGGCTTCCAGCGTCCCCAGATCGGCCTCTTTGCCCAGGCATTCGGCAGCCGAGGCGGTGGCAGCCCGCAACGCCTGCGCCGGCGTCAGGCCGATCTCCACCAGGGAGAGCAATTCCAGAGGCAGCGCATCAATGCCGATGTGGTGATAGATCATGTCGCTGCCGGCGCCCAACTTGACGCCCATCTCGGCAGCGCGCCGCACCGCGCCGGGCATATTGTCCCAGATCCATTCATGCCGGCGCACCTGCGCCTCGGCTACGATACGGAGCTGCTCCGGCGTGTCAGGATTGGCGCAACGCGCCTTGAAGTCGCGGAACTGCTCGGCGTAGATACGCGAGGTGACGACCCAGAAGGTCCCCTGATCGCGCATCTGGCGCAGCTCATCGTCCGTGACCAGACAGCCATGCTCGATGCTATCTACGCCGGCCTTCAGCGCGTTGCGAATCGAGGGCGGAAAGTTGACATGACAGGCAACCTTGCGCCCCATGCGATGCGCCTGATCCACGGCCGCGCGCAGCGATTCCTCATCCCACTCGTCTTGCAGATAGCCGAGCTTGATGAGGTCAGCCCCGTTCTTGATCTCCTGGCGCACGGCATGACGCGCCGCCGCTACGCCATCCACTTCCAGAGCCAGGCCGGCCAGGTGCGAGCCATGCCCGCCGGTGGGGCTGATGAGCCGGCCGGCGACGAAGAGGCGCGGCCCACGGATCACCCCCTCCTGCAACCCCCACTTGAGATCGAAGACCGTCTCGTTGTACGAGCCAACGTCGCGCACAGTGGTGATGCCGGCATCCAGCAGCTTGTTCAGATGCCATGCCCCGACCAACGTGGCGCGCGGGTCGTTGTAGGTGAGCATCCCATTGACGACGACATCGGGGCGGTAGTGATAGAATGTCAGGTGCAGGTGCAAGTCAATCAGGCCGGGGAGGATGGTGCGCCCGGCCAGCCGGCGCACCGTGGCATCCGGGGGAACAGGCGTCACGCCGGCCGGGCCGACGGCCTCGATGCGCTTGCCATTGACGATGAGGACGGCGTCGGGCAGGGCCGGCCCGCCACGCCCATCAACCAGTCGGCACTCGGTAAATGCGATCCGCATAACTGACCTCCTGACGCTATGTGATTTGCTTGCCGCGCCGCTCGGCGACGTTCACATCTGGCGCTGGCGCTCGTAGAGCTGACTGTACAGCCCGCCGGCGCGCAACAACTCGGCGTGCGCCCCCATCTCGACGATGCGTCCGTCGTCCAGCACGACGATCTTGTCGGCGGTACGGATGGTCGAAAGCCGATGCGCGATGATGATGGCGGTGCGCCCGCGCAAGACCTCGCTCAGAGCGCGCTGAATCCAGTATTCGGCTTCAGCGTCCACCGACGAGGTGGCTTCATCCAGGATGATGATGCGCGGGTCGGTGATGATGGCGCGGGCCAGGGCCAGGCGTTGCTTCTGCCCGCCAGAGAGGCGCACACCGCGCTCGCCGATCTCCGTATCGTAGCCGGCCGGCAGCGCCATGATGAAGTCATGGGCGTAGGCAGCCTGCGCGGCGGCGAGCATGGCCGCTTCGCCGGCATCGCGCCGGCCATACAGCAAGTTCTCGCGCACCGTCCCATTGAACAGGAACGTATCTTGCAGCACGACGGCCGCCTGCTGGCGCAGCGAGCGCAGGGTGATCTCGCGCAGGTCGCGGCCATCCAGCGTGACACGGCCGGCCAGCGGGTCATAGAAGCGCGCCGTCAGATTGGCGATGCTGGTCTTGCCGGCGCCGCTGGGACCAACCAGCGCCACGCGCTCGCCCGGCGCGACGCGGAAGGTGACATCGTGCAGCACCTCTTCGCCGGAACGATAGGCGAAGGAGACCCCCTCGAAGGAGACTGCGCCGGCGCTCCCTGCCACCACCACTGCGCCGGGCTGGTCGGTGACGTCGGCCGGCGTGTCCAGCACTTCGTAGAGACGCTCGCCAGCGGCGATGGCCTCCTGAATCTCGTTATCAATATCCACCAGACGCCCCACCGGCCCGAAGAACATGCCGGCGTAGCTCAGGAAGGCCACCACCGTGCCGATGCTCATCTCGCCGCGCAGCACCATGGATGCGCCGATGCCCAGCACCAGCGCCGTGCCGGCCATGGTCAGGAAGTACATGGCCGGCTGAAAAGATGACCACTGGCGGATAACGCGGATGCGGTCGGTCAGGTATTTATGCGCCTCGGTGCGTACCTCATGGTACTCTTGCTCCTCCTGCGCGTAAGCCTGGATGACGCGGATGCCGGCGATATTCTCTTCCAACACGGCATTGATGCTGCCCAGATGCTTACGCAAGCGCCGATAGATCGGCCGAATGCGCTGGTTGAACCAGCGCAGCCCGATAGCCAGGATCGGCACGGGCAAGAAGGTCCACAGGGCCAGACGCCAGTCCAGGACGAGGAGCAGGACGATGACGCCCATCAGGCGCAGCGAATCCACAATCAGGAATTCCGTGGAATGGGTCACTAGGTTTTCCAGAGAGCGCACGTCATTAGTGAGACGCGACATCAGCTCGCCGGTCTGCCGGCTTTCAAAGAACCCCAGCGACAGATGCTGCAAATGGTCGTACAGACGCAGGCGCAGGTCGTAAAGAAACCGTTCGCCCAGAGCGTGCCGCACGTAGAGATCGGCGCTACGCGTCCCGCTGCTGACCAGTTGCACGATGACGAGGCCGGCCACGAGGCCCACCAACCCCTGTGCCGGGCGACTGCCGGCGGCGGTATCCACGATCCGACTATAGAAGAGCGGCGGCAGCAGCTCGACGCCGGCCGTCAGGAAGGTAAGCGCGACCGCCAGCGCCAGCGTCTTCCAGTAGGAGCGCAAATCGCTTAACAGACGACGGAAAGTGGTCATTTCGGGAAGACTGCCTCGCAGGAAACCGAGAGATGGGCGCGCCCGGATCGGGCGCGACATAGCTGACGATAGTATAGATTGGGCCGGCTGTCAAATCGCGCAGACCTCACAGAACAGCCGAAGACCTCACAGGTCTTTGAGACCTGTGAGGTCTTCATGTGGTCTTCAGTGCGCGATGCTGAGAAGCGCCCTAGCGGGTCTGCAAGGCGCGCTTGACGGCCTGCAAGTCGGGCGCGATGCGCTGCGGCGCGACGACCGCGCGCATGGCCGACTGGATGTCCTTCAATCCGTTGCCGGTCAAGAGGAGCACGATGCGCTCGTCCGCCTGCACCAGCTTCTCGCCAACCGCTTTGACCAGGCCGGCATACGCAGCGGCGGCGGCCGGCTCGGCGAAGACGCCGACGCCGCGCGCCAGCGTCGGAATGGAAGCCAGAATTTCGTCATCGGTGACGCGCACGTAGGCCCCGCCGGTCTGGCGCACTGCGGCCAACGCTTTGATGCGGTCGCGCGGCAGGCCGGCGCTGATGCTATCGGCCACCGTCTGCGCGTCAATGGGCGGCTTGGTCAGCGGGTCTTCGCCCTTGCTCCACGCCTGCCACATATAGTCCGAGCCGGCAGCCTGCACGCCAATGATGCGCGGCATACGCTCAATCCAACCCAGGGCCAACAGGTCCTTGAAGCCCTTATGCACTCCGCCGATGATGCAGCCGTCGCCCACCGGCACGACGACCACATCCGGCGCGGCCCACCGGCCGGCGCCGCCGGCCGCGCCCAACTGTTCGCACACTTCGTAGACGACCGTCTTCTTCCCTTCAGTCATATACGGATTGTAGGCAGTGTTGCGATTGTACCAGCCGAACTCCTGGCAGGCTTGCATACACAGGTCGAACGCCTGGTCGTAGTTGCCATCCACCAGCATCACCCGACTGCCATAGACCAGGAGCTGCGCCACTTTGGCCGATGGAGCCGAGGCCGGCACGAAGATGACGTTGGGCTGCTCGACGCTGGCGCAGAGGCAAGACAGGGCCGCCGCGGCGTTGCCGGTGCTGGCCGTCGCCACGATGGCCGCCTTCTTCTCGAGCGTCTTCACCACCGCGATGGCCGAGGCGCGATCCTTGAAGCTGGCCGAGGGGAGCCGGCCGTCATCTTTCACCCACAGGCGGCGCAGCCCCAGGCCGGCCGCCAGGCGCGGCGCGGGATAGAGGGGCGTATCGCCCACCAGGAGGGGCGGGACTGACGCGGCCGGCGCGATGGGCAGAAGCATCCGATAGCGCCAGATGCCCTCCCCGCTCCCCAGGGGGCGGATGGGCGTCGCCAAGGCGCTCTGGCGGATGCCGGCATAGTCGTACATGACATCGAGGATGCCTTCGTTGCCGTGCTTGGGGCAGACATAGTCCACTTGATCCGGGCGATATTCCGCGCCGCAGATCTGGCACTTCAAGCCCAGGACGTGCTTCATGGCATCCTCCTACTTAGCGAGACCGGTCATCTCGTTGAACTGCACGATCAAGGCGTCAATTTCATCCACCTGATTGTGAACGTTCTTCCAATAGTCCTTCTGGTACCACTGCGCCTGAATCTCATCGTAGGTCTTGCCTTGCTGCTCGACCCAGGTGTAGTACTTGAGGTTATGCACGCGCTTGCGGGCCGGGTAGGTCAGCTCTTCGACGTAGTCCGTGCTGAGGCCCATGAGATACTGGTGATAGCCCACTGCGGCGTCGCGGGCCGTGTAGGGGCCGCGCTCGGCGGTCAGCTCGCTGAGGCGCGAACCGTACAGCTCCATGGAGTCGGTGAGCAGCGTGACGACCACATCACCCTCGCCCCACTCGTACCACTTCGCCATCTTGATGGCCGAGGCGATGTTCGCCGCGCCGGAAATGCCGATCCAGGGGAGGACTTCGATGAGCGCCGGCGAAACCCCCATCTGCGCCAAATACTGCTTGCCGGCCGGCTCGTTGAACAGGCGGATCATCTGCATCGGGACTTCGTCATCAAGCGCCATCACCATGTCGGTGTTCTTGACGTTGTGAATCCAGGGGACATGCTTGTCGCCGATGCCTTCAATGCGGTGCGCGCCGAAGCCGTTGCTCAAGAGAGTCGGGCATTGCAGCGCCTCGCTGGCGGCGAGCTTGCTCTGGGGGAAGAGTTCTTTCAGCCGGTCGCCGGCATTGATTGTGCCGGCCGAGCCGGTGGTGAAGACCGAGCCGCGCAGGGTCTCGCCGCGGCGCAGCTCTCGTTCCAACACCTCAGCAAAGGCATTGCCGGTGATGGAATAATGCCACAAAACGTTGCCAAACTCCTCGAACTGGTTGAAAATCATCAAGTCCTGGCCCGACCGACGCAGTTCCCAGCACTTGTCGAAGATCTCTTTGACGTTGCTTTCGGTGCCCGGCGTGGCGATCACTTCGCCGGCGATCTTGGAGAGCCACTCGAAACGCTCGCGGCTCATCCCTTCGGGCAAGATGGCGATGGACTGGCAGGCCAGCAGCGCCGAGTCATACGCGCCGCCGCGGCAATAGTTGCCGGTAGAGGGCCAGACGGCCTTCTGGGTGATGGGATCGAACTGGCCGGTGACCAGGCGCGGCGCCAGACAGCCGAAGGCCGCGCCGACTTTGTGCGCGCCGGTGGGGAACCACTTGCCGACCATGACGAGGATGCGCGCATCCACGCCGGTCAGGGACTTGGGCAGCTCCAGGTAGTTCACGCCGGCGAAGCCGCCGCCGGCCGGCTTCGGCTCGTTGTGCCAGGTGATACGGAAGAGGTTGGCCGGGTTCAGGTCCCACAGGCCAACGTTCTTCAGTTGGCTCTTGATCTTGGCCGGCGCCGTCTCGGGATTGCGTTGTTGGGCGAAGGTCGGGATGAGGATATTGCGCTCACGCGCGCGCTGAACAGCGTGTTGCAGTTGCTTGGCGTTGATCGTCAAATCAATCATGGTTCGACTCCTTGAGAGGAATACTCGCATCTATTGTAACTGATTGTATGAGGTCTGACAAGTTTGCGCCGGCCGGTTGCTGCCGGCGCGCCGGCCCTACTGCTCGGTAGCCAATTCCGCCGGCGTGCTGAAGCTCCAGGTCTCGGAGGCCGGCCCCCAAGCGTACTCATTCCGAGCGCTGACGTGCCAGGAATAGACGCGGCCGGCGTCCAATGGGACGGGCACAGTATTGTCCGTGTAAGGGGTGAGAATGCTGAATGCGTCAAGCACTCTGGCATAATAACGGTTTGCGCCGGCCACCGCTTGCCAACTCAACGTGGGCTGCAAGCTGGAGACGGTGCTGCCAAAGGCGGGAGCTAACAGGATGGGGGCGGCTGGAAACGCTCCCCCGGCGGGAGCAGTGATGAAGGACCAGGCCGCCGACCAATGGGACGGCCCGGCCGGCTCCTCATAGCCCATACGCCAGAAGTGACGCGTCGCCGGCGCGAGGTTGCTGGTCACGGTGGTGATATATTGTTGGACGCCATGGTAGGCGAAGGGGTTATAGGAAAGGACGATGACTGTGAAGCCGGCATCCGTGGCGATTTGCAGACGATAGGTGTCTTGCCCGGCGACCGCGCGCCAGGTAAGCTCCGGTGCGAGGGTAGAGAGCGTACTTCCGTCCGCCGGCGCGATGAGCTGCGGCGCATCCCCAGGCGCAGAAGTAGCGGTAGGAGTCGTCGCCGGCGTGCGCGTTGGTGTGAATGTGCGTGTTGGTGTGAATGTGAGCGTCGGTGTGGAAGTAGGCGGCAGCGCCTTGCTCTTGGTCAACATAGGCAGATAAAGGTTCTCTTTCGAGCCGCCGCCCAGCGCCAGCTTCGCCACGAACGCATCGTCGCTGCCGTTTGGAGTGGCGTCGAAGGCGCCCGGCGTGGTGGGAAAGTCGGAGCTTTCCGTCGCCCCCGTCACGTAGGCGTTCCCGCTTTTGTCCACGATGATGCCATCGGCATGGTCATAGGCAGGGTAGGCGCCATCCCTACTCCCGCCGAGGTAGGTGCTGTAAAGGAGCGCGCTGCCGGCGGGATTCAGTCGGGCGACAAAGCCATCGCCCCAGCCGCCGAGGCTCCTATCGAACGCACCCGGCGTCGTGGGAAAGTCGGACGAGATAGTCTGGCCTACCACGTAAGCAGACCCGCCGGCGTCTACCCCCATGTCCGTGGCCTGGTCATAGCGCCCCCCGCCCAGATAGGTGGCGTAGAGCAGGTTGCCGCCAGTAGGGTTCAGTTTGACCACGAAACCATCTGCGTTGCCGGCCCGGTCGTTGTAAGTCGTGTCGAAGGCCCCGGACGTCGTAGGAAAATCAGCGGATTCCGTCTCGCCGGCCACGTAGGCATTGCCGCCGGCGTCCACGGCGATGGCCTGACCCCAATCATTGCCCCAGCCGGGGGTATTCCCACCCAGACAAGTCGCATAGAGGAGGGCGCTGCCGGCTGCGTTCAATTTGAAGACATAGGCGTCATAGCCGTCGTTTTGGGCGCAACTCGTGTCAAACGCGCCGGCCGTCGTGGGAAAGTCATCGGAATCGGTCACGCCCGTGACGTAGACGTTGTTGCTCTGATCCAGGGCCATGTCGCGTGGCGGATCGGAGCCGTCATCTCCCCCCACGAAGGTGGAGTAGAGCAGGGCGCTGCCGCTGGGGTTCAATTTGACGACGAAGGCATCGTAGCCTATGGTGGTCGTGTCATACGCGCCGGGGGTAGTGGGAAAGTCGTCAGACGTTGTAACGCCGGTCACGTAGGCATTTTCAGCGCCATCCACGGCGATGGCATAGCCATATTCAATACTCCAGCCGCCCAGGTAGGTGCTATAGACGAGAGCGTCGCCGTTGGGGCTGAGCTTGGTCACGAAGACATCCATGAGGCCGCCCAGGGTGACATCCAGCGCGCCGGCGGTAGTGGGGAAATCGTACGATGCGGTCAGGCCGGCAATATAGGCACTCCCGTGCTCGTCTACAGCGATGGAGCAGAAGACAAACGGATACCCGCCCCAGTTGCATTCATCCTTGTCGCCGCCCAGAAAGGTAGCGTAGAGGAGATCGCTGCCGGCGGGATTGAGCTTGACCACAAAGGCGTCTTGCCCATTGTTGTAGGTCGGGTCAAACGCGCCGGGCGTGGTGGGGAAATCCCAGGAGAGCGTCGAGCCGGCCACATAGGCATTTCCGTTCCCGTCCACGGCGATGTCCAGCCCGTCATCAATACTCCAACCACCCAGGAGCGTGGAGTAGATGAGGTCGGACGACCCCGCTGCGGAAATGGCAGGCGGTGATGGCGGATGGTCGCCGGCGGAGGCGAAGGGCCAGGCTACCTGATTGCCGGCGATGGTCGGGCGCGCCAGGCGGGCATCGGCCGCGCCGGCCACCTGCAACAACGGCAGGGCGAACTCGCCAGCGGCCGTCGCGAGCAGCAGCGCATCGCCCTGCACAGTCAGGGCATCTGCGCCCTCCACCTGCAGGCGCAACACGCCCAGGTCCGCCCCCGGGTGGACCATCACCCGTAGCGCCATCTGTTCGTTTTCGCCGGCGATCTCCAGATCCATGCCCGGATAAAGGTCTACGTAGCGCACGCCGGCCCAGGCCGGCGCGTCAGGATGCCATCGCGTCGGGTCAGCCCCGGCGAAATACGAGATGCGTGTTTCCAGACGACCGAAAGTTTCCAGGCGCGGATGGGGATTGGCGCCGGCGAAGCTCAGGCGCAGGTTCACGCCGCGGCGCATCTCCGTCTCCTGCTCCCACTCCGCCGGCCTCATGCGTGGCTCCAGCCGTTTGGCCGACGGCTGATCGCTGACCGCTGATCGCTCCAGCACCGTCACCCAAATGGCGTCGTCGGCCAGCCAGACGGTACGGTCGCCGGCGCGTATCTGGAAGCGCGCGCCGGCGGCGAATTGGCCGACGTTCTCGATGCACATCAGGCCGGCCTCAGCGGCGGGGGCCTGCGCCCTCGCCGGCGGGAGGCCGGCCGGCGCGAGCAGGCCCAGGATCATGACCAGAGCCAATAAGCCAAACAACTGCATACGCATTGCCTACACTCCTTGCGCTCAAGGACACATCCAACCGACGCCCTTGCCGCGCGCGGGCGGCCTATACCACTGACGTCTGACCAGCAACGATCTATCCAGTTTGCGCCAGGACGGCATGTGCGGCTTCCAGATGGGAGGCGCGCTGCACTGGTCAGTCGCGCGCATACACGCGCCTCACACTACCCATTATACGCCGGCCGACGCGGGAAAGCAATAGCTCCACCAATCCGCGGAGAACGGACATGACCCATTTACAGCCGCGCCACTTTGTGGTATGATATGGAGGACTCGCACACCTCTCTGCGTACGGAGGTCGCTATATGAAAGCTGTCGTCATGGCCGGTGGAGAAGGCTCGCGCCTGCGTCCGCTCACCATTGGCCGGCCCAAGCCCATGGTGCCCGTCGCCAACAAGCCCGTGATGGCCCACATCCTCGATCTGCTCAAGCGGCACGGCATCACCGAAGTCGTGGTCACGCTGCAATACATGGCTGACTACATCCAGGACTACTTTGGGGATGGATCCAGCCTGGGCATGAAGATCAATTACTCCGTGGAAGAAGTGCCGCTGGGCACGGCCGGCTCCGTGAAGAACGCCCAGCAGTACCTGGATGAGACCTTCATCCTCATCAGCGGCGACGCCCTGACCGACTTTGACCTGACATCCATCATCAATTACCACAAGGCCAAGAAGGCGCTTGCCACCATCACCCTCTACAGCGTCCCAACGCCCCTGGAATATGGCGTCGTCATCCTGGATGCCGAAGGCCGCGTCCGCCAGTTTTTGGAGAAACCCAGTTGGGGCGAAGTCATCTCCGATACCGTCAACACCGGCATCTATATTTTGGAGCCGCAGGTGCTGGACTATTTCCAGGCCGGCGCAATCTTCGATTTTAGCAAAGACCTTTTCCCCATTTTGCTGGAACGCAACGATCCGATGTATGGCTACGTCGCCAACGGTTACTGGTGCGATATTGGCAGCATCCAGGAATACGCGCGGGCCACAGCCGATCTCCTCGCCGGCAAGGTCAAGACCGAACCCATCGGCCGGCACATCGGCGGCAACGTCTGGTGCGCCGACGACGTCGAGATCGCGCCCGACGCCAAGCTCTACGGCCCTATTTACCTGGGCGAGGCGGTCAAGCTCAAAGGCGGCGTAGTCATCCACGGCCCAACCGCCATCCGCGACTACAGCATCGTAGACAATCGCGCCCACGTGGATCGTAGCATCATCTGGCGCAACTCCTACATCGGCGAAGCCGCCGAGCTACGCGGCGCCATCGTCGGCAAACAGTGCAGCCTCAAGCCTCGCACAGTGCTCTTTGAGGGCGCGGTCATTGGCGACGGGACCATCATCGGCGAAGGCGCGGTCATCCATTCCAACGTCAAGATTTGGCCCGGCAAGGAGATTGAAGCCGGCGCGACAGTGCGCTCCAGTCTGATCTGGGGCGCGCAAGGCCGGCGCGCCCTCTTCGGGCGCTTCGGCATCACCGGCCTGGTCAACGTGGACTTCACGCCGGAGCTGGCCGCCAAACTGGGCGCAGCCTTCGGGGCGACGTTGCCCAAAGGATGCACCGTGACCATCAACCGCGACCCGCATCGCAGCCCGCGCATGCTCAAGCGCGCCGTGATCTCTGGCCTCCCCTCGGCCGGCGTCAACGTCCACGACCTGGGCACCGTGCCGATCCCGGTGGCGCGCTACTACACCCGCACCACCGATGCCGTCGGAGGCGTGCACCTGCGCCTATCGCCCTACGACCAACGGGTGGTAGACATCCGTTTCATGGACAAAGACGGCCTCAACCTCAGCAAATCGGCCGAACGCAATATCGAGCGCGTCTTCTTCCGCGAGGATTTCCGCCGCGTCTATCTCGATGACATCGGCTCCATTGACTACGCGCCGCAGGTCGTCGAGCGCTACACCGATGGCTTCGTCAAGGCGCTCAACGTGAACACAATTCGCCAGGCCAAATTCCGCATCGTGAGCGATTACGCCTATTCGCCGGCTGTAGAAATCATGCCGGCGATCCTCAGCCAGCTCGACGTAGACACCATTTCGCTCAACGCCCATATCAACGAACACAAGATGGCCGTGCAAACCAGTGAGTTCGAGGCGGCCCTCTCGGAGATGGCCCTGATCACCGGCGTCCTCAACGCCGACCTCGGTATTCGCTTCGACGTGGGCGGCGAGAAACTCTTCCTGGCCGATAACCGGGGCAAGATCCTGTCCAACGGAGTCGCTCTGGCAGCCCTGGCGATGCTGACCTGGGAAACGATGGGGCCAGGGGCCATCGCCGTGCCGGTGCAGGTTTCGCGCACCATCGAACAGTTGGCCGAGCGCTATGGCGGCAGCGTCGTCCGCACCAAGACCGACCTGCACTCGCTCATGGACGCGGCCCAGCGCAATGATGTCCTCATGGCCGGCGACGGCACGGGCTACTTCATCTTCCCGCGCTTCCAGCCGGCCAGCGACGGCATGATGGCGACCGCCAAACTGCTGGAATTCCTCGCCACGCGCAAAGTCAAGCTCTCGCAAGTGGTAGACGCTTTGCCGCCGTTCTACATCGCGCAAGGCAAAGTGGACTGCCCCTGGGAAACGAAGGGCGTCGTCATGCGCCGGCTCAACGAGCAGTACAAGGACTATCGCGCCGAAATGATTGATGGGGTCAAGATCGCCCTGTCGGACGAACAATGGGTATTGATTCTGCCCGATCCCGACGCGCCCTATTTCCACATCTACGCCGAGTCAAACTCGCTGAATGACGCCAGAGAGATCGTCGAGAAGTATCGGCGGATCATCGCCGGCTTGCAGGAATAGCCATGTATCCGATCCTGTTCCGCATCGGCGCGCTGCCCATCCGCACGTATACCGTGCTGATGGACCTGGGGCTGCTGGCCGGCCTGGCATTAAGCTTCTGGCTGTGGCGACGGCGCGGCGAGCCGGCTGCCCTCTTCCTCGATGCCGGCGCCGGCGCGCTGGCCGGCGGCATTGCCGGCGGACGGGGCCTCTACGTTGCTCTGAACTGGGCCTATTACAGCGCCCACCGATCGGAGATCGCCGCGTTCTGGAGCGGCGGCGTCTCGTTCCACGGCGCATTCCTGGGCGGCGCATTGGCCCTGGCGCTCTACGCGCTCCTGGCGCGCCGGCCGGCGTGGAGCCTGGCCGACGCCGGCGCGCTGGGGCTTGCCCTGGGCGGCGTCTTCGGTTGGGCAGCCTGTCTGGCGGCCGGCTGCGCCTATGGCATCGTCGGGCAGGGCGCGCTCTTCTGGCTCAGCCCGGATATCTACGGCATCGAAGCGCCGCGCCTCGCCATCCAGGTCTTCGGCATCGCGCTCAGCCTGCTCACCCTGGTCGTCTTGCTCGTTCTGGTCAAGGCGCGCGCCGCGCCCGGCCAGCTTCTGGCCGTCTATCTCCTGCTCTATATGGGCGGGCTATTGCTCCTGGAGTTCGGACGCGGCGACGAGACGCTGATGGTCGGCGGCGTGCGGATCACTCAGGCCCTCGCCGGCCTGCTGGCGCTGGCCGGCGCAGGCTTGCTCCTGCTCTTGCGTCTGCGCCGGGCAACGCCGGCGCAGACGACCTGAAGCGACGCGCTACGCGTTATCCAGCAGACTGGAATCAATCAGGCCCAGACGCATCGCTTCTTCCAAAGAGAAGATCGAATCGCCGCCGGGCGCGGCGGCCGGCGCTGGCGCTTCGGCCGGCGTCGCGGCCGGCCAGCTCTCGGCCGGCGACCAGACCGTCGCTTCCAGCGTTTCCACCAGCTCTTGAGACGTGGCCGGCTGCACGCTGGTCAATAGGAGCAAATCCTGGATGGCGCGCTTGGCATAATGCCACACGCTCCCGATGCGACTGCTGGCCGAATCCTTGCCGAACAAGACCAGGATAATCAGGTCTTGCCCCAGGTTCGACGAATAGACGTGGTAACGCCCCCCTTCTTGATACGTCAAGTTGAGGGCGCGCTCCTGCCCCAGCCGGCGCGCCAGCTCAAAGGTCGTCGCATACCCCCCACCCACCAATTCGGTGAGCATGTTCACGTCCAGGTCGCGGGTGATGCCGGCCGTCGCGACGACCTGGCCGGTCGGCTCCGAGAGGATGATACATTGCGCCCCCAGGTCGCCGCACAAATCCTGTAGCCGGCGCGCGATGGCCTCCAACTGGCGCGCCGGCAGGGCAATGGGCTGCCGCGCCGGCGCTGCCGGCTCCTGCAATGCCAGGCGCACCGCATCCAACAACGCCGCCGGGCCGCAGGGTCGGCCCAATGTCTGCCCCTCTTCCCAACGGACGGATGGCGCGCCCGGCTCGGCCAGCAAGATCAGCCGCGCCCGCGGGTGCTGCTCCTTCAGCCGGCGCAGCAGCCCCAGTCCCTCGCCATCCGGCAATTGCTCGGCAGCGAGCATCAGGTCAAAGGGCCGTCGCGCCGCCTTTCGGCCGGCCTCTTCGGCCGCCGCGGCAATCTCCACCTGATAGCCGGCCCCCAGTGTGCCCAGCGTCTCAGCCAGGAAAAGGGCCGCGCTCTCTTGCGGCTCGACGATCAGAATGCGTTTCAGCAGACCACCCAAGTCTCACCTCAATCCTGCAACGCCCGAAAGAGCGCCAGATTTGTTTCCAACATGCGCCCATCCAGCAAATCGCTCAGGGCCGTCTCGAAGTCGGCCGGCGCCACGCCCGGCAGCAGCCGGCGACGGGCAATCTCACCCAACACGGCCACATTCTGCATCCGCGCATCGGGCAAGTCGGCGCGGAAGACGCGCGTGAGCGCCACGCCGCGCCGGCTGCACTCCGCCGCCAACATCTCCGCATCCAGCGCCGGCTCCAGCCCCAGGCGCACGCGCGCTGGCTGCCACACCGCGTCGTAATAGACCAGCGCCCCACCGGCGCGGGCGTGCGAATTCAGGGCGCGCAGCGCCTCGTGCCGCTCCAGCGCGACCACCAGATCAGCCGAGCCGGCCGGGACGAGCGGCGCGTGCGCGCCGGCGCCCAGCCGCACATGCGAGATCACCGTCCCCCCACGTTGGGCCAGGCCGTGCGTATCCACGGCGCGCGCCGGCCAGCCGGCGTGATCCGCCGCCCGCAGCAAGACCTCACTCAACAGGCCGATCCCCTGGCCGCCCACTCCAATCACATAAATGTCGAACTTGTCCTCGCTGCCCATCGTCTACGCCTCCCCTTGCGCCGCCGTCGAGACGATGGCGTCCGACGGACAGGTCTGCTTGCAGGAGCCGTCGCCAATACACAGGTCGCGCTGCACCCAGACCGCGCCATCGGGAGCCAATTGATAGCTGGGACAGGCAAATCGCCCCACGCAGACATAGCGCCGATTGCACGCGTCGCCCACCCGCACCGGCGACGGCAACGGCCGGCCTTTGCGCCGCGCCTCCCGCGTGAACTTCAGCATGCACGGATGGCGGGCAATGACCACGCTGAACTGCTCCTCGGCCAGCGCCGCCTCCACCGCCTGACGCAGCGCCGCTTGCTGATAGGTGTCCACTTCGCGGATGCTGGTCACTCCCAGCGCCTCCAGGACTTTGCGGATAGAGATGGCCGGCGCCGGCCCCTTGAAATTGCGCCCCACGCCGGGATGATCCTGATGGCCGGTCATGGCCGTCGTGCCATTCTCCATGATGATCAGCGTGTGGGTGTGGCCGTTGAAGACGGCATTGATGATGCCGGGCAGGCCGGCGTGAAAGAATGTCGAGTCTCCCAGGAAGGCGACCACGCGCCGCGTCCGATTGAAGAGCGCCAGGCCGGCGGCCGTGCCATTGGAATGCCCCATGCACAAGAGCGCCTGACCAACCAGGTACGGCTCCAGGAAGCCCAGGGTGTGGCAGCCGATGTCGGCGACGCTGATATCCGCCGGCCGCAACGCCTGCTTGATGGCGTGAAAGGCCGAGCGATGGCCGCAGCCCGGACACATTTGCGGCGGGCGCGCCCCGATGGCCTGGCCCACGGCGGAGCGGGGCGGCGCGGCCGGCAATAGGTCGGGCCAGGTCCTGCGTAGGACGCCGGCGACCTTGTCCGCGCTATACTCTCCCATCCAATCTTCGGCGTCCAGCTTGCCGCTGATCCGCGTCGTCAGCCCCAGATCATAGGCCAGCGCCTTGACCTCGCGCTCGACGATGTCATCCAGCTCTTCGATGATCTTGACTTCGGCATGGGCGCGCAAGAAGTCGGCGATGCGCCGGCGCGGCAAGGGATAGACCAGGCCCAGCTTGAGGATGTCGGGCGACTCGGCGGCCCCTTCCAGCGCGTCCAGCGTCGAAAGGTACGGCAGCCCCCAGGTGAGGATGCCCCGCCGGCGATTGCCATGATCGTCCAGGCGGTGCAGCGCCGAAGCCTCGCTCGCCTCAGCGACCTCCGCCAGGCGCGCCAGGGCGCGGCGTTTCATGGGAAAGACCGCTGCGGCAATGGGGATGTAAGGGCCGTTGCGCGGGTCGAAGCGTGGCGTATCGTCGGCCGGCCGGGGCTGCCAGGGCGCGAAGGTCACTTGCTCCTTGGCATGACAGACATGCGTCGTCAGACGCAAGATGACCGGCATGCGCTTCTCGACCGAGAGGCGCGCCGCTTCCTTGAACATCGTGTAAACTTCAGACGGGCCGGCCGGCTCGAAGATCGGCGTATAGGCCAGCCGCGCCAGATGGCGATTGTCCTGCTCATTCTGCGACGAGTTGGCCCCCGGGTCGTCCCCCAGGACGATGACCAGGCCCCCCAGCAGCTCCATGTGCCCCAATTGCACGAAGCTGTCGGCCGCCACGTTGAGGCCCACGCTCTTGAAGAAGGCACAGGCCAGATGCCCGTTGAGCGATGCCCCAAAGGCCACTTCGGTCGCCACCTTCTCATTGGTGGAGAACTCAAAGTAGAGCGGATGGCCGGCCGGCAGCGCGGCGATGGCATCGGCGATCTCCGGCGTAGGCGACCCAGGGTAGGAAGCCACGACCCGCACGCCGGCTTCCAGCATGGCGCGCACCACGGCGCTGTTGCCCATGACGATCTCGGCCCCGCCGGCCGGATTCATCAGGATGTCTCCAAGACGCTTCATCCATTATGCTCCCAGAGTAGATCAGCTTAGCGAGCCGGCGGGCCGTAGGCCGGCCGGCTCTTCGTCGAAGTATTCGGGATACAGCCGGTGGGCGCATTCGGGGCACAGCCCATGGCTGAACTCCGCTTCAGAATGTTTGCCCACATAGACCTCGATCTGTTCCCAGTAGCCTTCGTCATTGCGAATCTTCTTGCACGACGCGCAAATGGGCAACAGACCGCTCAATTGCTTCACGCGTGTCAACGCTTCCTGCAGTTCGCCAATCAGGCGTTCGCGTTCGGCGGCGGCCGCCCGCCGTTCGCTGATATCGTTGACGGCAGCCAACAACACCGCCTCGCCGCGCAAATGGGTCACGACGGCGCTGATGGAGGCCCAGAAGGTCTCACCGTTGGCGCGCTTCATGAGCGCCTCTCGATCCCGGATTTGGCCGGCGCGGCGCAATTCCGCCACGAAGCCGGCGCGATCCGCCGGATTCACGTAATAATCCGGCGTCGGCTGGCCGATCCCTTGCTCTACGGTCAGCCCAAAGGTTTCGGCGGTACGCGGGTTGATATATAGGGCGATCCCGTCTTCCATACGCGTGAGCAGCACCGGCATCGGCAGATGATCCGCCATCAGGCGAAAACGCGCCTCGCTCTCGCGCAATGCGTCTTCCATCTGCCTGCGCTCGCTGATGTCGCGCAACCAGATCAGCCGGCCGACGCGCCCTCCCGATGCGCTCTCCAGACCGGTAACCGTCAGCGCGTAGACCTGTCGCCGGCCGGCTTGTTCCAGGCTCCATTCGCCGTCGCTGGCGCTATCCCGCTGTGTTTGCGCCAGCAAATCCGGCCAGCGCGCCAACAGGTCGCCAATCGGCTGCCCCACCGCCTTGCGCGCCGTCAGGCCAAACGCGGCTTCGGCGGCCGCATTGATATCAGCCAGCCGGCCATCTTCGCTCACCACCAGCATCAGGTCGCGCATCTGCTCCAACAACCAGCCGCGCGCGATTGTCGCCACCGAGAGCATACGATGGCGGAAGAGCGTCCAGGCGACCACAACGCCGGATAGGAGGGTCATCATGCTGGCGATATTGAAGCCACGCAGCGGCGTTATGCCCAGGGTGAAGAGTATGTCCGTAAGGAAGGGGAATAGGATGGCGATGGTGATGAGCGTAATTTGCCGGCGCTGCAACGGCGACGCGCCGCGCAAAGCCAACAGGAATATGACCAGACTCGCCGCCAGCGCCGCGTACCCATACCCCACATGCACCAGCCACCAGGGGCCATTTTTGAAAAGCGCGATGGGAAACGGGCCGCTCATATCCACGCCCGTCAAACGTCGGAAAAGGCCATGATACGCGGTCGTCCAGACCATGAAAGCCGTGATGGCGGGCAATAACAGCAAGGCGCGCCGCCGGCGGGGCGTGAGCCAACGCGCCCGACCGGTGAACTCCAGGGCCATAAACAGCCAGGCGACCGGCATCAACGCCAATTGTGGGAAGCGCAAATAGGCTGCCGCGTACTTGCCGGCCAACGTCGCGCTGGAAATGTCCAGCGCATAAGCAAACGCCCAGACGGCAGCGCTCAACATGGCCGCCGCGAAGGGCGTTGCGCCAGGCGCGTGGCGATAGCGCCAGCTATAGATCACAATGGCGCCATTGACGACCGCCGCTAACAGCAGAGGCAGCGCGTAGGGCGTAAACTGCATCGTCCCATCTCCTCTGACCAATTCCTGACGCGGTGAAAAGATATTGCAGGTAACTCGATGTAAGTGTAACACATAAAAGTTCCGCCGGCAAGGGCCAATTTCCCGGCGGCTTGCCGCTCGGCGACGCGGCACAGCGCTGGCAGATCACTCCGCCAGCGCTGTGCTGTCGTTATCCCTGCGCCGGAGCCGTTACTTCTGCGCCGGCAGACGCTTGAAGAGCAGGTAGACGCCCAGGATAATCAGGATGACCGGCCAGCCCATGCCGAGGTATTCGAGGAA
>CAIQJD010001027.1 GCA_903872005.1 uncultured bacterium
CGGAGGGACCGAAGATGACCACCACTTCGCCGCGCTGCACTTCCATGTCCACACCGCGGAGGGCATGGAAGTGGCCAAACCACTTGTGAACACCCTGGCAAATGATGATCGGTTCGCTCATGTGCGGTCTCGGAAGCAGAAATCAGACGAGTTCGATGGAGGCGACAACATCCAGATCAAGTTGGCTGGTCTCGTGCCGGCGATGGCGGTAATAACCTGCCGCTGCGATCATGGCGGCGTTGTCGGTGCATAAAGCGAAGGGAGGCACGGCCACGGGCAGCGGCGACCGCTCCCGCATGGTCTGGCGCAGCGCCGCGTTGGCGGCGACGCCGCCGCAGACACAGATTTCGCTGGCGCCTACGGCCGCCGCGGCTGCTATCGTCTTGGCGACCAGAACGTCAACGACGGCCTGCTGAAAGGACGCCGCCAGATCGGCGACGACCGCCGGAGAGAGTTCAGCGCCGGGCACCAGACGGCGGTCGCTCTCGGCGGCGCTGCGCTCGACCTGCTGCACTGCCCGCAGAACCGCCGTCTTCAGTCCGCTGAAACTGAAGTCATGGCTGCCGGGCAGCCAGGCCCGCGGCAGGGAAAAGGCATCGGCGCTGCCGCCGAGCGCAGCCTTCTGAATCGCAGGCCCACCAGGATAGCCCAGGCCCAGCAATCGTGCAACCTTGTCAAAAGCCTCACCCGCCGCATCATCCACCGTGCCGCCCAGTCGTTCGTAGACCCCGTGGTCCCGCATGGCGATGAGCTCGGTATGGCCCCCGCTCACGATCAGCACCAACACGGGGAAAGTCTTGTCGCTGCGGTTGCCTTCGGCCTCGATCCAGTTGGAGTAGACGTGGCCTTCCAGATGGTTGACGCCGATCAGAGGCAAACTGCGACTCCACGCCATGCCTTTGGCGGCATTGACGCCGACCAGAAGCGAACCGGCCAAACCCGGACCGCGCGTGACGGCAATGGCGGTCAGGTCCTGCCAGGTGGCTCCGGCCTGTCTGAGCGCTTCGTCCACCACCGGCAGCAGGGTGAACACGTGCTGCCGTGCTGCCACTTCCGGAAAGACGCCGCCGTACTGCCGGTGCAAGTCGATCTGCGACGCAACGACATTGCTCAGGATGCGGCGGCCATCGGCGGCGACGGCCGCCGCCGTCTCATCACAGGAGGTCTCGATGCCCAGGATCATGGTCATGCGGGCCCGGACGTCTCAGCCGGCGTCTCCGGGGCAAACGGCTCCAGGAACTCGATGAGAACGCCGTGCGCCGCTTTCGGATGAAGGAACACGCCGTAGCCTTCGGCGGCCCGAATGGGCTGCTCGCTCAGCAGGCGCATGTCGCGGGCAGCCATCTCTTCCATCGTCAGCCGCACATCATCCACCTCCAGGCAGATGTGGTGCAGGCCCTCGCCCCGGCTGGCAAGATATTTGGCCACCCCTGACGTCTCCGTGATCGGCTGGATCAACTCGATGACGCTTTCACCCGCAGGCAGGAACGCAATCTCCACTTCCTGCTCGGCCATCACCAGGCGTTTGCTCAGCTCCAGACCGATGCGCTGTCCGTAGGTCGCGATGGCGGCGTCGAGATCGGCCACGACGATGGCAATATGGTTGATACGTTTAATCATGGTCTCTCCTGGACGTCAGGGACGATGAAGAGCTCGAGGTTAGGGTCTGATAGGGAGCCCTCATCAAGGATGCGCTCCAACGCAATCTTGACGAACTTGCCCTGTGCTGTGACGGCCACGGTGCCGTCGGCCAGCAGCAGCTGCCCCTCGGCTTCGAAGACGCGCCGGCTGTCGGCTGTGAGCCGGCCGACGATGGTCAGCGTTTCATCCAGAGGCACAGGCGCCTTGTAGCGCAGGTTCAGCTCGACCGTGACGCCCCACTGTGTCAGGTCAGACCAGATGGCGCGGCCCATCGTCTCATCGAGGATGGCTGCCACGACGCCGCCGTGCACGCGCCCCGGATAGCCCTGGTGGCTGGCATCGGGGACGAAACGGGCGACGCATGTGCTGTCATCCAATTGGTAGAAGTGGGCATGCAGACCCGACGGGTTCTCCATCCCGCAGACGAAACACATGCGCGAGTTGGGCTGCTTTGCCGCAGTCTCCTGACTGATTCCGGTGTAGGGGTGCATAGCGTCGGCGGGCGGCGGATTGCGGGGATGCTTGCCGGTGTCAGCCTTCGACTTCGAAGAGCATGTCGTCGTCGCTGGGCACGCCGTTGGTGACGGCGTCGAGTCCGAGCATGGTGCAGGCCACGATATCGGCGACGGCCACGCGGCCGCCGTAAATGGCCTTCTTGAGTTCCAGCGGCGTCAGCAGCACCGTGCGAATCTCCGACAAGTCCTCGTGATTGGCCGCGCGTACCCGTCGGGCGCCCTTCGCCAGAAAGCAGTGGCCCCAGCCCATGCCGCGGTTGCC
>CAIQJD010001028.1 GCA_903872005.1 uncultured bacterium
AGGCGCCGGCGTATCGGTCGGCGGCTTCGGCGTGTTCGACGGAGGCGGAGGCGGCTGTGTCGGCGGCGCTTCCGTCGGCGGCGGGACCGGCGTGTCCGTCTCCCACTGATACGCCGGCGAGAACAGGTTCAGAGACCCGACCCGTTCCACCAGTCGTCCTTGCGTCGGGGCCGCAACGACCGGCGCCGGCCGACTCACAATCAACACCGCGACCGCAATCAAGACGGTGTTGGCGGCCACCCATAGCCAGGCGCGCCCGACGCCCGGCCGACCCTTGCGAGACGCAATCCATTGTCCCTGCGACACTCTCTCCTCCTGAAACCCCTACATCCCTCAGAAATGATTCTCAACGCCGATAGTAAGGCAAGATGTAGCCGATGATGCACATCCAATCGAAGGCGACCAGCGCAACCGCGCCCACCGCGCCGGCCAGACGCCGCCGGCCGGCCGGCGACCACTGCTCCAATCCGCTGACCGACAAGATCGCCAGCGGGATGATGACCGGGAAGAGGTAACGCCCCTGTGGCACCACGCCCACTTGATAGCTCAGATAGAGTACCTCTTTCGCCATAATCAGCGCATACGCCAAAACGCTGACAATTACACAGACGAACAAAGCGCGTCCTTGATACGGCTCCATGGATAACCGGCGACGCCACACACGCCACGCCAGCAGCAGGATGCCGAGGCCGGCCACCCCGCAGACGCCAGCCAGCGCCGCATACCATGCCATGGGGAGCGAGATGTTCAGCCAGCCGAAGCGCGCCCAGAAACTCTCGAAGATGATGCGGGTATAATAGGGGTAAGGCGTCTTGACCAGCGCCTGAGCGTAGCTGCCATTGAACGTCAGGTCTAAAACATCTTTGGGTAAGTGAAAGAAGCCGCCCCATACCTGGCTGAACCACGGACGGGCCACGATCAGCAGCAGGACGCCGGCAGCGCACAGGGCGAGGAGCGCGCCGGCTGCCAGGACGATGCCACGCCGCCCGCCGCGCGCGCGCCACAACCGCGTCAGAGCCGGCCAGCCGGCAGCCATCAGCGTGATCAGCAGCAACGCCGGCGCGATGAAGCCGGTGCGCTTCGTGACCAACGCCAATGCGACCAACGCTACCTGCGCGAGCGCCTCGCCCCCGCGCAGCCCATAGCGCAGGGCGCGCGCCGCCAGCCACACTTGAATGCAGACGAAGAAGGCTGCCAGATTATCATTGTTGGCTGTGGCATACGCGAAGGTGTGCATCGGCAGGAAAGTGACAAACAGGGCAACGCCGGCGGCCCAGAGCGGCCGCGCCGGCCAGAGCGTGCGCGCGGTCGCCCAGGCCAACCAGACAACGCCGGCGCAGAGCAACGCCGAGAAGACACGCACCCAACGCAGTTGATCGGCCAGGGGGAGCCGGCCGGCGGCCTGCAGGATCAAGCTGCACAGCCGGTAATAGAGCGGCGGCTGATGCGTCTCGTGAGCGAAGCCCGGCCAGATGTCGTCCAGCGTCTGCGGGGGACGCGCCGGGTCATAGGGATTGATGCTGTAGCCGAAGTCCCAGAAACGCTCGGCAGTCATCGAAGCGATGATCTCGCCTTGCAGCGTCAAGGCGGCCGGCTCGGCCGGCGTAATGCCGCGCGCCATTTGCGCCATGTATTCAAAGTGGCGCGGCTCATCCGGCCCTTGCCAGGCCGGCGTGATGGCGACGTACAGCAAGGTATGGCAGAATCCCAACAGGGCGAGCAACCACGGGACGAGTCGCCACACCGGCCCCCGCGCTTCTGGTAGGGGCAGGTCTTGTGCCTGCCCTCTGGGCGCGGCCACAAGACCCGCCCCTACAGCAGGCCCGACGCGCCCAACCCAACGCGGCGCGCTCAATACGAGCCTCTCCCGGAGATGATCGCCGGCAGGGTCAGCGCCAGCAGGCGGATATCTTCCAGTATGGAGTAACGCTGGATATAGTCCAATTCCAGGCGCACACGATCATCCAGCGCCAGATCGCCGCGCCCATTCACCTGCATCGGGCCGGTCATCCCCGGCTTCACGCTCAGGCGCTTGCGTTGCCAGGCGTCATAGGTCTGCACGATGCGCGGCTCTTCGGGGCGCGGCCCCACCAGGCTCATATCGCCCTTGAGGACATTGAGCAATTGCGGCAGCTCATCCAGGCTGGCGCGGCGCAAGACTTGCCCCACTCGCGTAATGCGCGGATCATCCTTGACCTTGAGCGCGTGGGCCGCCAGATTGCGCTGGCGCAAGACCTGTTCGAGCAGCGCCGGCGCATTCACCACCATCGAGCGGAACTTATACATCTTAAACTGCCGGCCGTTCTGCCCCACGCGCCACTGGGTGAAGAGGATCGGCCCGGGCGAATCGAGGCGGATTGCCAGCGCGATGACGAGGGAGACCGGCAAGAGGACGACGCCGGCGATCAGCGTGATCGCCAAATCCATCGTCCGCTTGAGGAAATGGTTCAGGCCGCTGATGTCCAGCTCGGCGATTTCGATAAGCGGGATGCCGTAGAGGTCTTCCACCTGCGGAGCCAGCGAGACGACGCCGACGTAGTCCGGCACGATGTGAATCTGCACCGGCGCGTCCTGCAGCTTCAGGATCAACGCCGATACCAGGTGAGCCTGTTCAATGGAAAGGGCCAGGATCACGCTGTCAATAGCATGCTCGCGTGCCACTTGCGGCAACGTCTCCAGATCGCCCAGGACGAGACCATTGCTCTGCTCCTGACAGTGGCGCGAGTGATTGTCTCGCGCGAAGCCGACGAACTGGAAGCCGGCCCAGGGATGCTCCTGGATGCGCCGGGCAACTTCCACCGCCGTCGGCCCATTGCCGACCACCAACGTGCGACAGCGCCCTGGCGCGTTGCCGCGCCCCAACGCCACTCCCACTTTGACCATCCAGCGCCAGCCGATCAAGAAGGAGAGGTCCATGACGAAGAAATAGACCATGAGGAGGCGCGAGAAATCGCGCGTGCGGGTGAAGTAGATCGCGCCGGCGAAGAGAAGCACGGCGACCGACGTCGCTGAGACCAGGGCGCGCACCTCTTCAATGGCGCGCCGGCGCGGCGTGGCCGCATAGATGCCGAAGAAGACGAAGACCAGAGACCAAACGGCCAGGACGACGCCGAAGATGGCCGGCGTCAGATAGACCGTGCCGGCGAGAATCTCGCGCCCCAACGGCACGGCGCGGCGGACGACTTCGGCCAGCCACAGCGCCAGCGCTGTCAACATCAAATCGCCGAAATAGTAGACCCAGGGCGAAAGCCAGATGGATTTGCGTCGGACAGGCTTCTCGGTCACGACGATCCTCTCCACGTCAGTATTCCGGCGCCGCCACGCGCTGTAGGTGGACGTCTCGCACCTCAACCAGCTTTACGTCCTGCCCCCGCGTGTAAGGATTTTCGGCAACGGCCTCAGCAAAGGTTGGATAGCGGCGAGGATAGATTTCCGAATTGCTGATCACGCGCCAGGTTCCCCCGACGCGGAAGATGCAGAGTACGTGCGCGGCTTGATTCAGCGGCATGTAGCGTGGATTGAGCACGACGGTCACAATATACACGGCCTGGTCATTATCCGCAAATCGCTGCACGATCGTCGCGGAGAAATAGGCCAATCCATCGCAATCATCCTCAACGTATCCCTTGTTTTCCAGTTGCCAGCTCAAGTTCTCCAGGCTAGGATACGTATCCCACACGCCGCCCAGGCCGTCGCTGCGCCAGCGCAACTTCTCGGCCATCCACTGGACATACGCGTCCAGCGACCCGAACTCAGGCAGGTTCGCCGGCGCGCGCGGCGTGAAGCGATCCGTCAACTGCGACAGCGGCGCCTTCATCCAGCGGAAATACGCGCCCAGCACCGCCACATAGGGGCGCACCAACAGCGGGTTCATGCCGGCTTGACCCTATCCCGGAACCATTCAATGGTCTGGCGCAACCCATCTTCCAGGCTGACCTGCGGCTCCCAGCCGAGGATGCGGCGGGCTTTGCTGATATCCGGCCGGCGCGTCATCGGATCATCTTTGGTGCGATCATCCTTCGGCTTGATGTAGACGATCTCGGAGGCCGTGCCGGTCAGCGCCTTGATCTTGATGGCGAAGTCCTTGATGCTCATTTCCGTCGGGTTGCCCAAATTGACCGGTTCCGCCTCATCGGACAACAACAGGCGATAGATCCCCTCGATGAGGTCGCTCACGTAACAGAAGGAGCGCGTGCGCGAGCCGTCGTCAAAGACGGTAAGCGGCTCCCCCAACAGCGCCTGCTTGATGAAGTTCGGCACGACCCGGCCGTCGTCCAGGCGCATGCGCGGCCCATACGTGTTGAAGATCCGCACGATGCGCGTTTGCAGGCCATGCGCGCGGTGATACGCCATCGTCAGCGATTCGGCGAACCGTTTGGATTCGTCATACACGCCGCGCGGCCCCACCGGGTTGACGTGGCCCCAGTAGCTCTCCGGCTGCGGATGCACCTGCGGATCGCCATAGACTTCCGACGTAGAGGCCAACAAGAAGCGCGAGCCTTTCTCCAGCGCCAGACCCAACGCTTTGTGGGTACCCAGCGAACCGACCTTGAGCGTCTTGATCGGCTTCTCCAGGTAGTCCACCGGGCTGGGGAGGGAGGCCAGGTGCAAGACGGCGTCAATCGCGCCGCTCAGGTACATGTACTCCGTCACATCATGCTTGATGAACAGGAAACGCTCATGGCCGACCAGATGCTCGATGTTGCGAATATTGCCGGTGATGAGGTTATCCATGGCGACGACCTCGTGCCCGCGCGCCAACAGGTAATCGCACAAATGCGAACCGATGAAGCCGGCGCCGCCAGTAATGAGAATCCGC
>CAIQJD010001029.1 GCA_903872005.1 uncultured bacterium
ATCCGTGGCATCCGGGCGGGTACGACCCGGTGCCTTAAAGGATCACTCTAGGAGGTTTGCACCTTGAGGTTTCGTTCAACATGGGGCATGCTGGCGCTGGTCGCCCTGCTGGCCGGCATCTTGCTCATCGTGGGCGGCTGTAGCACCAAAGCCGCGGCGCCGGCGCCCACTTGGCCCGGCCTGACGTTGGCCGGCGAGACGCTCTACTACAGCGGCGTGGACGGCCGGCTCTATGCCCTCAACACGCAGAGTTCCGGCGCGCAACGTTGGACGGCGCCCACCGGCGACGGTGAGGCGACATTCCACGCGGAAGCGGCCGTTGCCGGCGATGTCGTCATGGCCGGCTCCTCCAAGACGGGGCTGATGGCCCTGGCGGCCGATTCGGGCCAGTCGCGCTGGACGGCGCAGACCAGCGGTTCCGTGTTGGCCGGCGCGACGGTCGAAGGCGAGACGGTCTTCTTTGCCAGCAATGACGGCAAGTTGCGCGCCGCCAATATCGCCAATGGCAACATCCTGTGGGAGTTCCCGGCCGGCGCTCGGCTCTGGGCCAGGCCGACCATCGCCAATGGCAAGGTCTATCTGCCGGCGTTGGATCACAACCTGTATTGTGTGGATGCGACGACGGGCAAAGAAGTGTGGCGCTTCACGGCAGAGGGCGCGCTGGCCGGCGCGGCGACGGTCGCCGGCGGGACGGTCTACGTGGGCGCGCTGGATAGCAAGCTCTACGCGTTGGACGCGGCCAGCGGCGCGAAGAAGTGGGAATTCACGGCGCAGAACTGGATTTGGAACGGGCCAGTGGTGGAAGGCGATACCGTCTACGTTGGCTCTACCGATCACCGCGTCTACGCGCTCAATGCCGCCAATGGGCAGGAACGCTGGAACTTCGTCACCGGCGGCATCGTGCGCGCCACGCCCCTCTATCGCGACAAGACCCTCTATGTTGGCAGCCGCGATGGCAAGATTTACGCCATCAACACCGAAAACGGCCAGCAACGCTGGAGCTATACGGTGGATGAAAAAGGCGATCAGGTATTGAGCGATCTCTACCTCGGGGGCGATACGCTCTATCTGGTCAGCGTGAAGGGCAAAGTGGTCGCGTTGGATGCGGCCGGCGGCGCGCAGCGCTGGGCCGTGACGCCCGGACAGAAGTAGCCCTCTTCGGGGGAGCAGGAGGTTTCGTCTCAGTGTCGAATCTGTGGAGTCTCGTCTTCCTTCAGCCAATGCTCAACGCATTGCTGTTGCTGTACGGTTTCTTCGGGCAAAACTTCGCCATCGCCATTGCCCTGTTGACCATCGTACTCCGGCTCATCACCCTGCCGCTGACCCTGCCGCAGCAGAAATCGGCCAAGAAGATGGCCGAGCTGCAGCCGGAATTGCAGGCGCTGCAAAAGAAGTACAAGGACGACAAAGAGAAGCTGGCCAAGGAGCAGATGGATCTGTACAAGCGCGCCGGCGTCAGCCCCCTCAGCGGGTGTCTGCCGCTGCTGATTCAGTTCCCCATCTGGATCTCCCTTTACCAGTCCATCTCGCAGGCTTTGGCCTCTAACCCGCTGCAACTGCTCGACCTTTCGGCCAACGTCTATCGGGCGCTGCCGTGGGTCTCGTCCCTGGTGCCGCTCAAGAATACATTCCTGTGGCTCGATTTGGCGAAGCCTGATCCCATCTACATCCTGCCGGTGCTGGTGG
>CAIQJD010001030.1 GCA_903872005.1 uncultured bacterium
CAGCGAGTTGGGCGGGAAGGCAAAGGCGTTCGGATCATCCCGTGTTTTCTGCCCACCAAAAGCCCGTGGCTCAATCCGATTGAGCCGCACTGGGTGCATGGCAAACGCAAAGTGGTCGAGCCCGCACGCCTGCTCACTGCTCTCGAACTCGCTGATCGCGTTTGCTCTCATTTCGGCTGCCAACATGAATCGCATCTTCAACTTACCGAGTAACTCATCTGATCATGCACTGGCGATTGCCTTCTGGAACCTCGGCCTGCGGCACTACGAGAGCAGCGGGACTTGAGGATACCCGCCGGCTTGCCGGCCGGCGCAATCCCGCTATACTGGTAGTTATCTGACTGTTGGGAGTCTCGCCCATGTCTCTATCCGACATCCCGCGTCTC
Source organism: uncultured bacterium (assembly GCA_903872005.1). The sequence continues at coordinate 387 of CAIQJD010001030.1, forward strand.
CTCGACCGTGTGCGCGAGTTGACCAAGACTCCTGCCAATCAGGCGCGCTATGCCCTCTGGCAACAACCGATCCAACCGCCGGCGCGCGGCGAGTTCGGCCCCTACTTCCCGGTCTATCCCACGCCGGCCACCGCCGATGGCCGCATCCCCTTCACCTTCGACCTCGAACCATCGCTCTGGGGCCGCATCCTCGATCTCGACCTGGGCCGCGTCTACAGCGAGCCGGCCGCCTATCTCGAATTCATGCTGCGCGCTGCGCTCTATCAGTTCGAGCAGCTCCCTTCCGACCTGCCGCTGACTCGCCATCTCCATTTCGACTTCGGCTCCGTCTTCCTGGCCGCCCTCTTCGGCGTGCAGGTCATCCATACGCCGGGCGAAGCGCCCTGGATCAGCTACGACCCGATCTGGAAGAGCGAGGCCGACTTCGCTGCGGCGCGCTTCCCCGACTTCTATGCCACCGGCCTCTCGCCCCTGGCGCATCGCTTCTACGCCGAGATGCGCCGGCTGGCCGGCGCCGACTTCCACGTAGATTTCCTCCTCTGGCGCAAAGGGCCATTTGCGCTCCTGACCCATTTGCGCGGTTATTCACAAATCCTGCTGGACATCTATGACCGGCCGGCTCTCGTGCACCAGATGATGGCCTTCATCGTCGAAGCGATGAAACGCTGGTGCGAACAGCGCCGCGCCTTCCTCGGCGAAGATCATTACAGCGTCATCTGGCTCGGCAATGACGAAGTGGGGACGCCCACCGTCTCGCCGGCCATGTACGAGGAATTCATCCTCCCCTATGAGACGGAGATCAGCCGCTTCTTCGGCGGCGTGGATTACTGGCATAGCTGCGGCAATACGACCGTTTTGCTGCCCAAAATCGCCCGCATTCCCCATCTGCACATGCTCGACATCGGCCCATGGACCGATTTGGCCGTCGCCGCGCAAGTCTATCGCGACCAGAACGCTCCTTTCACCGCGATCATGCGTCGCATCAACCCTATCGAGTGCGTCATTTCGGCTTCAGAGACCGAAATGCGCGCGCCGCTGCTGGAAACGCGCCGGCTTTGCGCCGGCGTCGTCCCGACGATGGTGCAGTACAACGGGCTGAACTACATGGAAGACTGGCGCGCCGATCTGGCGCAGATTCGCCGGCTGCCGGCCGCGTGCGCCGAAATCCTGGGCGGAGCCGCCGCCCAGAGTGTCGTCAGACGAACTTCGTTCTAAAATGCGCGAAGTAGTGCGTATTCTGGTCATTTGTGAAAGATTCCTCTTGACATTTCAACCGAGATAGGTTATACTCAGGGCGTTGGCAGGCACGGCGACTGATATAAGTGTTGTCATCTTGTAATATACTACCAGGCGACAACACCATCCCACCTCCATCCCCCGCCTGTCCGCCTGCTCGCGCACGGAGCGTTGGCCGTCTGCCGCTCCGTCTCTACGCTGTATGAAATGAGCGAACGCCCAGCACCTGCACTCTGAAGGAGAGACCATCGTGGTGGACCAGAACACCGTCAATGCTGCGCTCGTCATCGGTGGAGGCGTCGCCGGCCAACGGGCCGCCCTCGACATTGCGGAAGCCGGCTTCCCCGTCTATCTCGTCGAACGAGGCCCGACCCTCGGCGGCATCGTCGCCCAACTCGGCTTCATGTTTCCCACCCACGACTGTGTCCTATGCCGCGGCGGCCGCAATCACGGCTACGGCTGCACCCGGCCGGCCATCTCGCCGGCCTTCCACGAAAACAGCCGCCACCCCAACCTCACCGTCCTGACCAGCACAGACATCGTCTCTATCAACGGCGAAGCCGGCCGCTTCGAGGCGACCCTGCGCCAACGCCCGCAATACGTGGACCCGGCGCGCTGCATCAACTGCAACAAGTGCGCCGAAGTCTGCCCCATCGAGATTCCCAGCAGCTATCACGAGGGGCTGGCGAAACGCAAGCTGATTGACAAGAATGCCGGCCGCGCCATCCCCGACGCCTATCACCTTTGGGAGAAGCAGGCATTCTGCGCGACCTGCCGCAAGTGCGAGCCGGCCTGCCCCACCAAAGCGGTCAACCTGGACGCCCAGGCCGGCGAGTGCAAGATTCAGGTCGGCGCGGTGGTCCTCTCCACCGGCTACAAGCTGTTCGATCCCAACGAGTACGAAGAATATGGCCATGGCCGCTTCCCCAACGTCCTCACCAGTCTGGAGTTCGAGCGGCTGATCAGCAACAACGGCCCCACCCACGGCCATCTGACCTGCCCGTCGAACGGCAAGACGCCCAAGCGCATCGCCTGGCTGCAATGCGTCGGATCGCGCGACGAACAGCACCCCTGGTGTTCGGCCATCTGTTGCATGCACG
>CAIQJD010001031.1 GCA_903872005.1 uncultured bacterium
CTGGGGGCGAATGCCGCCTATCTCCTGACCCAGCGCCTCGGCCAGCTCCACGTCGAGACCGAAGATGTCGCCGGTCTCCGAGGTAATGGACTCGAAAGGAGGGAAGCTGGCATCGAGGCCGACGCGCATGACGCCCTCGGCGCGAATGCGCTCCCAGGTGCGGTCGCGCGCGGTCAGGCCGCCGCCGGCAATAATTACCAGCAGCGCGACGAGCGCCGCCAGGCCCAGCGCGAGGGCGACCAGGGCCGGCCGGCGGCGCAGTGCTGCCTGCAGCTTACTCGCCGCGCGCATAGCGTTGCAGCTCCGTGTAGATCGGCTTGGGGTAGAAGTCGTCGGCGACGAAGGTGAAATAGTCCTGATAGGTGCGCGTTGGGCGCGGGAACCGGAAGGCCCACAGCGCCACCGCGTCGCACCAGTCCCACTCGCGCTGCGCCCATTGGTAGGCTGCCAGGGTGTAGCTGATGCGCTGGGCCGGCCGCACTGCCTTGGACCAGCGGGGGTGGTCATTCCAGCCGCCCTCGGTGATGATGATCGGCTTGCCGGCCTCCCCGAATTCGACCATGATCTCGCGTTGCAGCTCGGCGCGGCGAAAGTTCACAACGGCCGGGTCGGGCGGGTCATCGGCCGGAAAGCTCCATCCGTAGGCGTGGACGGCCAGAATGTCCATGCAATCGGCCGCGCCGGCCGCGTACATCCGCCGCAGGTAGACGAGGTCATCCATGCCGTCGGGGCTGCCTTCGGGGGCCAGGGTCGGGGCCAGCGCGCCGGCCAGCACCTGGATGTTTGGATCGGCGGCTTTGATGGCGGTGTAGCTGGCGCGCAGGAGCGCGACATAGCCGGCCGGGTCTACGTCGCGGTCGCCCCACTCGTGGCGCAGGTTTGGCTCGTTCCAGATGATGATGTACTGGATGCGGCCGCGGAAGTGCTCGACGAACGCGGCGGCGTAGCGCGCGAAATCGGCGTAATGCGCCGCGTCCAGGTACAGGAAGCCCGTGCCGATGGGCCGCGCCCACGCCGGCGCATAGCCGAGCCGGGCGATGACGGTGAGGCCCTGGGCGCGGGCATGGTTGACGACCAGGTCCGCGTGGGTCCAATCATAGCGGTCGCGCTCCGGCTCGATGTAGGCCCAGGGGAAGTATTCGACGATCCAGGGCGCGCCCATCTCGCGCACCATTTCCAGCGTGCGCTTGATCTTCCATTCTTCGACCTCGTCGGTCAGGCGTGTGTGCATGCCCATCTTGGGATTGCTGGTTACGACGCGGCGCGGTTGGCCGAGCGTCACCAGCGGGCCGCGCCACGCGCCGAAAGCGATCAGCGCTGCCAGGACGATCAGGCCGGCCGCGCTGAGATGAGGGAGCGCGTCGCGTGTGGGCGTAGGAAATCTCATAGTCGAATGGGCATGGGCCGGCGTCCGGTGTGGGACTCGACCGGTCGGGACATTTCCCGACTGGCCGGCGTCTCGATTATAACCTGCCAGCGCATCTGTGACAAGACAACTTTGTGCCAACGGCGAGAGATGCTATAATCAGGCATTCGGGTTTGGTAAAATGCATTACGGCAGGCCGGCGGGCGCACCGGCTATACTGAACCTGGGCTTTCACCAAACAACGTCCCACGCGCCGGCGTAGCGCCGATGCGCGTGTCAGACTGAATGAGGGGTATGGGTTTCATGGAAACAAGTCATCACGACCAAAAGCAGAAGGTTAATCGGCGCGAGTTCTTGCGCCGGCTGTCTACATGGGGGTTGACGGCCGGCGGCGCCGCCTTGTTGAGCGCGTGCGGAGCCAATCCGACGCCGGAGCTGATGCGGGTGGCGACGGCCGCCCCGACGCGTCCCCCGACGGATACGCTTCCGCCGCCGGCCACGGCCACGCTGGAGCCGACCAAAGTGCCAACGACAGCCCCCAGCGCGACGGCGACACAGCCGCCGGCCGCTACCGCCACGACACTGCACACGGCTACGACGCAGCCGACGACGGCTCCGACAGCCGCGCCGGCGGCGGCCTATCTGGCGGCAGCGCGTGGCAAGGACATCGCCGAGGTCACGCGTCGGGCATTGGCGGCCGTCGGCGGCATGGAGCGTTTCGTCAAGAAGGGCGCCAGTGTGATCATTAAGCCGAACATTTGCGTGGCCTACAACGGCCCGGAGTATGCGGCGACGACCAACCCGGAAGTTGTGGCGGCCCTGGTGCAACTGGCGTTGGGCGCCGGCGCCAAACAGGTGCGGGTTATGGACTACCCCTTTGGCGGGACGGCCAAGAACGCCTACGCGCGCAGCGGCATTGAGGCGGCCGTCAAGGCGGCCGGCGGCGAGATGGAAGTGATGCAGCAGATCAAATACCGCTCCATCAACATCCCCGAAGGGAAGGCCATCAAAGAGTGGGACGTCTACGGCGAAATCCTCGACGCGGATGTGGTCATCAACGTCCCGATCATCAAGCATCATGGCAACACGCGCCTCACCCTCGGGATGAAGAATCTGATGGGCGTCATCGAGGATCGCAGCGGATTCCACTCGCGGGGCCTGGATCAATGCATCGTGGATCTGTGCACCGCGGTCAAGCCGCAACTGACGGTGGTGGATGCCATCCGCATGTTGATGACGAATGGGCCAACCGGCGGCTCCCTGAACGACGTCAAGCAGACGGATACGGTCATCGTCAGCGCGGACGTGGTGGCAGCGGACACCTATGCGGCGACGCTGTTCGGCCGCAAGCCGGACGACATCGGCTATATCCGGTTGGGGGCGGCCAAGGGCCTGGGCACATCCGATCTAAAGAGCGTCAAGGTGGAAGAGATCAATGTCTAGCGCGGGCAAGGACGGCCGGCGAATTTCGACGAAGTACATTGCGTTGCGGCGCGTGCGGCGTGTCGTGCAGTATGTCGCGTTGATCCTGTGGGCCGGCTTGTTCCTGGCGACGCGCTCCGATGTCGCGTCGCTCTTGCCGGCCCAAGCGTTCTTCCGCCTCGATCCGCTGGCCGGCCTGGCGGCAATGCTCGCCAGCCGGCGGGTCATCGCCGGCATGCTGTGGGGCATCGGGATCATCGCCCTCACCATCGCGCTGGGGCGGGTCTGGTGCGGTTGGCTCTGCCCGCTGGGCACTGTCCTGGACATGGCGACTTTTCGCAAGGCAGAGGGGAATCGCAGCAAGGTCGCGCCGCGTTGGCGGGCGGCCAAGTACCTGCTCCTGGCGGCGATCCTGGTCGTGGCGTTGCTGGGCAATCAGACATTGATGGTCTTTGACCCGATCACGTTGTTGACGCGGACGGCAGCGACGGCGGCCTTGCCGGCCCTCGACGTGGCCGTTTCGGCCGTCGAGCGGGCGCTCTACCCCATCGGATTCCTGCAAGGGCCGCTGGCATGGCTGGATGGCGTCTTGCGCGGCCCCGTTCTGCCGGCGACGCCGCGCACCGTTCAACTCAGCCTGCTTCTGGCGGCCCTGTTCGTCGGCATCATGGCGCTGAACCGGGTCGCCAGCCGTTTCTGGTGTCGCTATCTCTGCCCGCTGGGCGGGTTGCTCGGTCTGCTGTCGAGAGTCGCGCCGTTGCGCCGGCGCGTGACGCCGGCTTGCAACCAGTGTGGCCGGTGCGGGCGCGCCTGCCCGACCGGCACGGTGGACGCTCAGGCGGGCTTCGCCAGCGACCCGGCCGAGTGTACGCTGTGTCTGGACTGTGCGGCGGTCTGCCCGGCCGAGGCAATCCAGTTCCCGGCGCAAACGCCGCAGATCGTCGGGCAGCCGGCCTATGATCCTTCGCGCCGACAGCTTCTGGGCGTCCTCGGACTGGGGGCGTTGGGCGTGAGCCTGCTGAAGATCGCGCCGGCCGGCCCGCGCCATAAGGCGGATCTGATTCGCCCGCCGGGCGGACGCGAGAATGACTTGCCCCAGAAGTGCATTCGCTGCGGCCTGTGCCTGAAGGTCTGTCCCAGCGGCGGCTTGCAGCCGGCCTGGAGCCAGGATGGGCCGGCAGCGCCGTGGACGCCGGTGCTGGTACCGCGCCTGGGCTATTGCGACTACTCGTGCAATGCCTGCGGCCGCGTCTGCCCATCGCACGCCATCCCAGAGCTGGATCTGGAGACGAAGCGCACGGTGATCATCGGCCAGGCGCACATCAACCGCGACCGATGCATCCCGTGGACAGACAATCGTAGCTGCACGGTGTGCGAAGAGATGTGCCCGGTGTCCGACAAGGCGATCAAGCTGGAGCATGTCGAAGTCACGGACGCGCTGGGCGAGAAGTCCGTCATCGGCCGGCCGTATGTGGAGCGAGAGCGCTGCATCGGCTGCGGCATCTGCGAGTACCAGTGTCCGGTCGCCGGCGAGGCGGCTATCCGCGTCTACGCCAGCACC
>CAIQJD010001032.1 GCA_903872005.1 uncultured bacterium
CGCAGCCGAGGTGGGCTCCTCGATCAGGAAAACTTCCCGCGCGCCGGCCGCAATAGTCGCATCGTAAACCGCGCGCTTCTCCACTTCGGTGACCCCGGAGGGGATGCCGACCACCACCCGCGGGCTGGGGATGGGCACAAAGCTCTGTTCATGCGCCTTGCCGATGAAATATTCCAGCATCGCCTCAGTAATCTCAAATTCTGAGATGACGCCGTCGCGCAGGGGGCGGATGGCGACGATGTTGGCCGGCGTGCGCCCGATCATCTCTTTCGCTTCCAGGCCGATGGCCAGGACGCGTTTGCTCTTCTTCTCGATGGCGACTACGGACGGCTCGTTGATGACGATACCCTTGCCGCGTACCATGACCAGGGTGTTCGCTGTGCCCAAGTCAATTCCGATGTCGAGTGAAAAAAGGCCCAACAGGGCATTCAAAGGGCTAATCACGCTGTTCTCCTCTTGGCGTATTCTTCGCAGGAGAGTGTTGTCCCATCCACATCGTTCCATGCGCCGGTGGCATTATAACACAAGAGTCTATTCGGTTCAAACATTCATGGAGCTGTGCTATAATGCCCTCGTCACAGGAGGTGGATTCGCGCATGCGCCAGCAGCTTGGGGTGCAATTTGAGGAGACGGTACGCGCGCAGGGCCTGATCTGCGCCGGCGACGTCGTGGTGGCCGGCATTTCCGGCGGCCCGGATTCGTTGGCGTTGCTGCATTTGCTGTGCCGGCTGCGCCAGGCATCTATGCCCACGCTGCGTCTGATCGCCGCACATGTCAATCATGGCTTGCGCGCCGAGGCGAGCGCGGACGCGGCTTTTGTGGCCGAGACGGCCGGACGTTGGGGCGTGGAATATGAAGAAGAGACGGTGGATGTGCCGGCTCTGCGGGACGCCTGGGGGCTTTCGCTGGAAGAGACGGGGCGCGTGGCGCGCTACGACTTCCTGCGACGGGTAGCCTGGCGTTGTGGGGCGGCGTCTATCGCGACGGCGCATCATGCCGACGACCAGGTGGAGAGTATCGTGATGCACTGGCTGCGCGGCGCTGGCTTGGCCGGCCTGCGGGGCATGCAGCCGGCCTCTTGGATGGCCGAACTGCCTCGGCCGGCCGGATGGGAATCTGTGGCTGATGCGCCGATCCGGTTGATCCGACCGCTGTTGGGCTGGCGGCGCGCGGATATCGAAGCGTATTGCGCGGCGAACGGTCTGGAGGGGCGGTGTGACCGGACGAATTTGGACGTGACGTTCTTTCGCAATCGGTTGCGCCACGAGCTGATTCCAACCCTGGAGAGCTATAATCCCAATGTGCGGGCGACGCTGTTGCGCTCGGCCGGCGTGTTGGCGCGCGACTACGACTATCTGCACGGGCAAACGCTGGCGGCCTGGGATGCGCTGGCGCGCCAGCCGACGGCCGGCGTATTTCAGTTTGACCGACGCGCCTGGCGCGCGCTGCATCCGGCGCTGCAAGCCGGCTTGCTGCGCGAGGCGGTGCGCCGGCTGCGCGCCGGGCTGAGGAATATCAACGAGGCGCACGTTGACGATGCGTTGGCCGTGGCCGCCGGCGGCCATGCCGGCCGGCGCGCGACGCTGCCGCAGGGCCTGATGCTGACGGTGGGGCCGGCGCATGTCTGGGTGGCTGAAAGTGCGTGGCTGCCTACAGAAGGGACCTGGCCGGCGCTGGCAAGCCAGGGGGCTGTGCTGCCGGTGGCTGTGCCGGGCGTCACGGAATTTGGAGATGCGTGGCGCTTGCGCGCCGAGCTGGGCGGGCGTGAGTTACTGGCCGGCGACTGGGAGACAAGTCCCGATGTCTGGCGCGCCTGCCTCGATGCCGAGCGCCTGGATGCGATGCGGTTGTGCCTGCGCCCGCGCCGGCCGGGTGATGCCTTTCAGCCTTTGGGTCTGGGCGGCGCGAATAAGGACGTGCGCGAGTTTTTGATGGATGCGAAGATGCCGAGCGCGGATCGGGCGCGGTACCCGTTGGTCTGCGCCGGCGAGCAGATCGTGTGGCTGCCCGGCTTGCGCCTGGATGAACGCGCGAAGGTGCAGCCGCAGAGCCGGCGCGTCTTGCGTTTGACGATGCGTCATGAGGGGGGAGAGGGATGAGCAAGCACTTGGGAGTCACGGTCACGTTGAAGCCGGGCAAAGAGAAGCCGGTACGCAATCGCCATCCGTGGGTCTTTTCTGGGGCCATCGCACGGGTGGACGGCCAGCCACAGGACGGCGACATCGTGACGGTCGCGGCCGCGGATGGGCAATTTTTGGGACGCGCATATATCAATCAGCGTTCACAAATCGCCTTGCGGATCTTGACCTGGGCGGATGAGGAGACCATTGACGCGGCGTTTTGGAGGGCGCGCCTGACGCGCGCGATGGCCGGCCGGCGTTTGCTGGATCTGGGGTCGGAGACGACCGCCTATCGGCTGGCGAATGCCGAGGCGGATTTGCTGCCGGGCCTCATTGTGGATCGCTATGGCGCGTATCTGGTCGTGCAGTTCTTGACGCTGGGCATCGAGCGCTGGCAGGATGCTATCCTGGATGCTCTGACGGAATTGTGTGAGCCGGCCGGGATCTACGAGCGGGACGATGTGCCGGTGCGAGCGAAAGAGGGGCTGAAAGAGCGCGTCGGCCGATTGCGCGGCGAGGAGCCGCCGGCCGAGGTGGAGATCGTGGAGCGCGGGCGGCGCTTCCTGGTGGATGTTCGGCGCGGGCAGAAGACCGGCTTCTATCTGGATCAGCGCGA
>CAIQJD010001033.1 GCA_903872005.1 uncultured bacterium
AGATGCGGCGCGTGGGTGCGCTGGGCCAACATGGCCGCGATCATCGGCAGGCCGGTGCCGACGAAGATGGATTTGTTGTCTTCCAGCAGCCGGGAGGCCACACAGGCCAGGAGTTCAGTCAGGTTGTAGCTTGGCGTGTTTGGGGTGGTCATGGCTTTTCCTCCCGCCCTATACCATCGGCGCCCGCAACTGCTCAATCTGCTTGAGCTGTTGCATCTTGCGTAGGCCGCCGACAAGCTCCAGGTACGCGTTGAAATCCGCTACGCCGAAGACGTATTTGTCCATGTAGGCGCTTACGCCGGCGTCGGTCTTGCTCAATTCGAGCCATTCGCGGATGTGTTCTTCGTCGAAGAAGTACTGGTAGGGCATGAGGGCCGGGTGCGCGCCGTAGGGAACTTCGCATACGGCGTCCACCACGTAGTACGGAATGACGGTCATGCGCGGGTCGCGGCGGATCTCTTCTTCGTCAATGATCTCTTCGGTGGTGACGATGACGCGGCGGGAGGCGCGCGCCAATTCGAAGTCTTCCACCAGGATGCCGTCAATCTGGGCGTTGCCGTACTTGTCGCAGCGCGGCACATGGAAGATGGACACATCGGGGTAGGCCGCCGGCACGAGGACAATCGGCTTGCCCGACCAGGGATCGCGCACCAACTTGCAGGCGCTCTTCTCGAAGGTGTCGGTGCCGGCCATGTTGCGCGCCGGGATGAAGGGAATGCCCATCATGCCGGCGAGGAAGCGCCACTGATAGCCGGCGTTGGAAATCTCGGCGACGACTTTCACCTGGCCGCCCTCCACGGCGCGCCGGCCACAGGCCGACAGGCCGCGCAGTTCGTGGCCGAAGGAGTAGGCGCATTCGACGCGGCTGACGCAGCCGCCGCCGATGAGGATGTCAATGTCGTGGACGGCGGTCTTGCCGGCCACCGCCAAATCTCGCTTTTTCTGGCGGATGATTTCGTACAGGCATGCCATTGAGACGCGGATGTGGCCGAAGCCGCCCAGGGCGATGAAATCTCCGTCTTGAACGAATTGTTCAATGGCATCATGGACGGTCATGCGCTTGTCAATGAGGCCGCGTGGTTTGTGATCGCGCACCCAGGCGCGCTGTTCGTCTGGATCGCGCCAGCCCAATAGCTGCCCGTGTCCCTCTGCCAGGATCTCCATGCCGTGAACCCCCTTTGGTCGGTTATCTGTAAAATTGTAACATCAACGATGTTGGCTTGTCAATATTACTTGTGGTTCTGGCGCGTGGGGGGTCCAAATTGTAGCCTGGCGCCTTGTGCGCGTCTGGCCGGCCGCCAGGACGCCCACGAGGGGCTAGGCTACGCCAGTCCCCCCCAATGATGAAGCACACCCGTGGCCCGGCGCGCCTAGCGCAAGGCGATGTCCAGCGCCTGTCCCAGGGTCCGCGCTCCCACGATTTCCAGGTCGCCGTGCGCGCCCAGTTCTTTCTGCTCCACAGACTTGGGCAACAGGCAGCGCTTGAAGCCGAGGCGCGCCGCTTCGTCCAGCCGCCGGCCGATATGCCCTACGCTGCGTAGCTCGCCGCTCAGGCCCACCTCGCCCACAATCGCCAGGTCGGCTGCCGCCGGCTTGCTGTGGTAGCCCGACGCGATGGCGACGGCGACGGCCAGGTCGGCCGCCGGCTCGTCAATCTTCAAGCCGCCCACGATATTGACGAAGATGTCCTGGTCGCCCAGGGCCAACCCCACCCGCTTGGTCAGCACGGCCGTCAGGAGCAAGAGACGGTTGAAATCCACGCCGTTGGCGGTGCGGCGCGGCAACCCGAAGTTGGTCGTGCTGCTGAGGGCCTGGATTTCCACCAGGAGCGGGCGTGTCCCTTCCATCGTCACGGCGATGGCAGAGCCGGCCGCGTTGGGCAGCCGCTCGGCCAGGAATGCCTCTGAGGGGTTGGAAACTTCGACCAGGCCGGCTTCGGTCATCTCGAAGACGCCGACCTCGTTGGTGGAGCCGAAGCGGTTCTTGACGCTGCGGAGCAGGCGATACGTGTGGAACCGCTCGCCTTCCAGGTAGAGCACGGTGTCCACGATATGCTCCAGGACGCGCGGGCCGGCGATGGCGCCGGCTTTGGTCACATGGCCCACCAGAAAGATCGGGATATTCTGCGCCTTGCCCAGGCGGAGCAGCTCCGACGCGCCCTCGCGCACCTGGGTCACGCTGCCGGCGGCCGACTCGAAGCGTTCCGAATAGACCGACTGGATGGAGTCCACGATGGCAAGGCCCGGCTGCATCCGCTCGATCTGCTCCAGGATTTGCTCCAGGTTGATCTCCGAGAGGAGATAGAGGTTGGGGCTGCGGATCTCCAGGCGCTCGGCGCGCATCTTGATCTGTTGCGCTGACTCTTCGCCGGAGACGTAGAGGACTTTTTGGCCGGCATCGGCCAGCATGGCCGAAAGTTGCAGCAGCAGCGTGGACTTGCCGATGCCTGGGTCGCCGCCGATGAGGACGGCCGAGCCGGGGACGATCCCGCCGCCCAGAACGCGGCTCAACTCTTGCATGGGGAGGGGGATGCGCGCCGCGCCCGACGCGCTGATGGCCGGCAAGGGCTGCGGCTGATTGCTCAGGGCGGTCGCCGGCCGCGCCGCGCTCTCTTTGCGCGTCTCAACCAGCGTCTCCACCAGGGTATTCCACTCGCCGCAGTCCGGGCAGCGGCCCATCCATTTGCTCTGCACCGAGCCGCATTGCTGGCAGACGTAACGGGTCTGGGTCTTCGGCATACACATACCCTCGCGCGAGATCAGGTGGTCGGGTCGAGATGGGGGTGCATGGTACAGATGCGCCGCGCCGGCCGTCAGCTCGCCGGCTGTCCCAGGCGATAGCGGCAGATCGCGTTGGCTTTTGCCACCAGAGGAAGGTAGCGCATCGCTTGCATGCCGCCCATGCGCGGTTCGGGGTGGTCAAAATAGTACCATTCATCCAGCAAGCGGATACCATCTCCCCAGGTTTCCACGTCCCGATGATCCTTCAGGCCCCATTGCAGGCGCGCCTTGAACTTGGAGAAAGCGAACTGCCAGTTGTTGGCCCATATCATGAAAGGCGTCATGACGTCGCAGACCAACTCCGCGCCCGGGAAACGCGCCCGCAACGCCTGGAACAGCGCCTTGATTTGCGCTTCGGGGAAGTAGGGCAAGACGCCTTCGGCCAGGAACAGGGTGGGTCGCCGGCCGGGGACGCTCACGGCATCCAGCCAGTCGCTCTCGAATACCGAAGCGGCCAACAGATGGTAGCGCCCTTCGCCGTCGCCGATGAGCTGCCGGCGCACGGCGATCACGGCCGGCAGGTCCAGATCATACCACTCGACCTGCCCGTTGTCCACACGCTCAAAGCGCGTGTCGAGGCCGCATCCGATATGGACCACAGCCGCCTGGGGATGCAACGTCAGAAAGGACCGGGCATGGCGGTCGAACTCGCGGGTACGCAGGACGATGCTGACCACGTCGTGTTGCTCCAGCCGGATGCTGGCCGGGTCGTAGCGTAGCCGGCGGATCAGCTCCACGGCCTTGGGGTCTCGGAGGATGGCATCGGGGCGTTGCGTCTCCAGGGCGCGACAATAAAGCGGGATGAGCAGTGTCTCGGCGACGCTGTTCGTCCCTAGCAGATCGCGGTCGCGGCGGTCTTGTTCCAGGTCGCCTGGCACGGTCCATTTCTCATGCAGACGAGGAATCGCCACAAAGACCCGTGAGGTCACCCAAAATAACTCACAGGGCCGGCATCAAGCTTTCGTGGCCTGATGGTTGATGATGCGTACACGATCTCTGGGCGTGATATATGGCTCAACCCGCGCGGTGAACTCGCGCAGCCCTTCGTCGGCCGTCTTGCCGGTCGTGTCAATGACGAAGCGCCGCGTGATGAGCGATTGATCGAACTCCTCCTGGAAGCGCCCCAGCACATGCTCCACGTCCTTCTCCTGGAGCAGGCTTTTGGGCGACTTCGGGTGGGCGCGCATGCGGGCGCGAATCGTATCGGGCGCCGCGGTGATCAGGACGAGGACGGCGTTGGGCATGCGCTCGACCACTTCGAGGTCCCAGGAGCGCACCATGAGCCGGCGGTCGCCGTACTCGCCCCGCCGGCCGTAGCCATAGTACAACGGCGCATACACGGCGTCGCCATAGTACCAGTCAATCAGCCAGTGATCTGGCTCGTTGAGAAAGGACGGCAGGAAGTGGTAGTCTATCTGGTAGCGTTGATAGTGTTCCAGCAGGCCCGGGTTGATATTCAGGATGTCCTTCTCGGACTGTTCCTTGTGCGATTCGTGGCCGGCGGGATGCACCACATGCGGCACGACGAAGTGGTCATGGAACGCCGTGTGCGGCTCGGGTAGAACCGTCACGCCGGCCTGCTCGCCCCACCATTCCCAAATCTTGCGGCCCAGCGTCCTTTTGCCGGCGAACTCACATCCGATCAGAATGAGCTGCATGGTTGATCTCCCTTGTGCTTCGATGGCGTGTGGCTCAGAAGGAAAGCGACGGCTGCAACTCTGGTTGCGCTTCGGGTTTGCCGGCCGCTTGTGGCCGGAAGACCAGCTCCTCGCCGGCGGCATCCACCACCACGGTGCAGCCTTTGGCGTACTCGCAGGCCAGCAGCCCTTCGGAGAGGCGATCTTCGATCAGGTTCTGGATGACGCGACGCAGCGGCCGCGCGCCGAAGGCCGGGTCCCAGCCCTTCTGGGCCACCAGATCGCTCGCCGCCGGCGTCACTTCCATACGAATACCGTGCTCTGCCAGGCGCTTCTCCACCTTGGCCAGTTCCAGGTCTACGATCCGGGCGATCTCGGCGCGGTTGAGCGAGTGGAAGACCATGACGCCATCCAGCCGGTTGAGGAACTCTGGCCGGAAGACGTTTTTCAGCTCGCCCATCACCTTGTTTTTCATCTCCTCATAGTCGCGCTCGGCGGTGGCCTTCTCGTCGCGGCTGATGGCGAAGCCCAGGGGGCCGCTGGCCTTGTTGATGGTGACCGCGCCGACGTTGGAGGTCATAATGAGTACGGCGTTGCGGAAGTCGACGCGCCGGCCTTTGGCGTCGCTCAGGTAGCCATCTTCCATGATTTGCAGCATCATGTTGAAGGCTTCGGGGTGCGCCTTCTCGATCTCGTCGAGCAGGATGACGGAATAGGGCCGCCGGCGCACGGCTTCGGTCAATTGGCCGGCTTCTTCATAGCCCACATAGCCGGGCGGCGCGCCGACCAGACGCGAGACGGTGTGGCGTTCCATGAATTCGGACATATCCAGCTTGAGCAGGGCTTCTTCGCTGCCGAACATGAATTCGGCCAGGGCTTTCGCCAGCTCGGTCTTGCCAACGCCGGTCGGCCCCAGGAACATGAATGCGCCGATGGGACGCTTGGGGTCTTTCAGGCCGGCGCGGGCGCGCCGCACCGCTTTGGAGATCGCTTTGATCGGCTCGTCCTGGCCGACGATGCGCCGGTGCAGCGCCTCTTCCATACGCAGCAGGCGCTCCGATTCTGCTTCGCTCAGGCGCACCACCGGCACGCCGGTCCACATGGAGACGACCTCAGCCACGTCGTCGGCGGTCAGCTTGAGCTGGCGATAGGGTGAATCCCAGCTCAGGCGCGCCTGCTCGATCTTGTGGCGCAGCTCGGTCTCCTGGCAGCGCAGGTCGGCCACCGCTTCCCAGCGGCCGGCGTCGGTGGCCTCGCGCCGCAGCCGTTCAATGTCCTTCAGGGTGTCGAAAGACTGGCGCAGGTCAATGGCGTAGGGATTCTTGTACATCCGCACGCGCGAGGAGGCTTCGTCAATGATGTCAATGGCCTTGTCGGGCATGAAGCGGTCGGAGATATAGCGGCCCGAAAGGCGCACGGCCGCCAGGATGGCCTCGTCGGTGATGCGGACGTTGTGATGTGCCTCGTACCGTTCGCGGATACCCTTGAGGATTTGGACGGTCTCGTCTTCGCTAGGCTCTTCGACGGTGATGGGCTGGAAGCGGCGCTCCAGGGCGGCGTCGCTCTCAATATGCTTGCGGTATTCGTCCAGGGTGGTCGCGCCGATGCATTGCAGCTCGCCGCGCCCCAGGGATGGCTTGAGGATGTTGGCCGCGTCTACGGCGCTGCCGGCCGCGCCGGCGCCCACCAGCATGTGCAGCTCATCAATGAAGATGATGCAGTTGGTCTGTTTGATCTCTTCGATGACTTTCTTCAGGCGCTCCTCGAACTGGCCGCGATACATGGTGCCGGCTACCAGCGAGCCGACATCCAGCATCAGCAGACGCTTGTTCATCAGCGGTTGGGGCACTTCGCCGGCGACGATGCGCTGCGCCAGCCCCTCCACGATGGCCGTCTTGCCGACGCCCGGCTCGCCGATCAGCGCCGGGTTATTCTTGGTGCGCCGCGAGAGGATCTGGATGACCCGCTCGATCTCTTTGATGCGCCCGATGACCGGGTCGAGTTTGCCCTGGCCGGCTTTCTCGGTCAGGTCAACGGCCAGTTGATCCAGGGTCGGGGTTTTGCTTTCGGACTTCTCGCGCGTCTCGCCGGCCTCCCGGCCGCGCGACTGGCGATCCATGACGACCTGCGCCGTCTGCACGCGCACTTTGTCCAGGTCGAGGCCCATGCCGCGCAGGATGTCCACGGCGATGCCTTCGCCTTCGCGCAAGATGCCCAACAGGAGATGCTCGGTGCCGACGTGTTGATGGTTCATCAACCGGGCTTCATCGAAGGAGAATTCGATGGCGCGCTTGGTGCGCGGGGTTAATTCCGGCTCGTTCAACGAGATACGCTCGCCACGCGCCGCGGCGCGCTCCACGGAGCGGACGACCCAATCGGGGTCTACCTGCAAGTCGCGCAATACGGCGACGGCAGTGCCGTCTTTCTCGCGCACCAGTCCCAGGAGCAGATGCTCGGTGCCGATACTGTTGTGATTCAGGCGCTTGGCCTCGCTGGTGGCGCGGGCCAGCGCCTGACGGGCCCGTTTGGTGAAACGTTCCAATCTGCCGCCGGCGGCCATTTCGGGGTTTCTAAAAGCGCTTCCCATGCTATTCCTTAAGCCTCTGCTTTCTTCTATCGCAGCGCTCGCGTGCCGGCCGCCGCGTCAGTCGTCGCTGGCGTTCTGGCTCTGGCGCAATTCCTGACGCCAGTCAAAGGCGGTATCTTCGCGCGCTTGCTTGAGACTGAGGCCGACGCGCCGGCGTTCCGAATCAATGCGGATCACCTTCAGCGGCACAGCCTCGCCCTCTTTGATCACCTCGTGCGGGTGATTGATATGTCCGTCCGATAATTCCGAGATATGAATGAGACCTTCGATGCCATCGCCGATGCGGGCGAAGGCGCCGAAGCTGACGATCTTGGTGATGCAGCCTTGCACCACTTGCCCCACGGTCAGGTTGGCGACGCAGACTTCCCAGGGCTGCGCGGTCAGCCGGCGCAGGCTCAACCCGATGCGCTGCTTCTCGCGATCAATCTCGACCACGTAGACATCCACTTCCTGGCCTTCGCGCAAGACATCGCGCGGGTGAGTGACCCGATCCCAGGATAGCTCGGAGAGGTGAATCAGGCCATCGGCCCCTCCCAGGTCTACGAAGGCCCCGAAGTCACACAGGCTGGCGACGACGCCGTGGCAGATCGCGCCTTCCTGCAAATTGTCCAGCAACTTCTGCTTGGCCGTCTGACGCCAGTCGCGCGCCGCGGCTCGCTCTGAGAGGATCAGGCGATTGCGCTCCCGATCCAGCTCAATGACCTTCATTTTGAGCGTGTGATTGAGCAGATGATCCCACTGGCGGGTTTCGTCGCTTGCCGGCGTGCTGCGGCGCTCGTGCAGATCGGTCAAGATCTGCGAGGCCGGCACAAAGCCGCGCAAGCCGCCGATATTGACGATGACGCCGCCCCGGTTACAGTCGGAGACGCGCCCTTCGAAGGTCTCTTGCGTGCTGAAAAGTTCTTCGGCGCGCTGCCAATCGCGCCAGATGCGCGCGCGCGTCAACGAAAGTCCCACGTTGCCGTCCTGATCTTCCGGCTCCAGGACGTAAACGGGGATCGTCTCGCCCACTCGCAGCGATTGCAACTCCGCACTCGTCATGCGCTCCAACTCTCGGCCGGTCACTATCCCATCCGCCTTGCACCCAATATCCACCAGGATTTCGTTGGGGCTGATGGAGACGATGGCGCCCTCCAAGATATCGCCGCGTTTGAGCGCGGCAACCTGGTCCACACTTTGGAGCCATTCCTGCATCGGATTGGGGCCGGCTTCCGTCGCCGAGTTGGCTCCCTTGCCCATGGCTTCGCTGCCCGACAATGAAGACCGCTCCGTGTGTCGCATGCCCTATTCGATTCTCCTCTCCTCACGCTCTGAGCATCATTATACCCGGAATCGGGCGTAAATGCAATCAAGTCTACAATTCACCCAAACGCTGAAACACACCCTCCCCGGGGCGCCCATTGACATGCTGCATCACGCATGCTATAATATTAACGAACGGTCGTTCAGTGATGACCACATAGGACGAGACGATGCGCCCGAATCGCAGAGACGAAATCCTGGCCCAAGCCATCCGCCTGTTCGCCGCAAAAGGCTTTCATGCCACGTCGGTGCAGGATATTGCCGACGCAGTCGGCATGAGCAAAGCCGGCCTCTACAGTTCCTTCGCGTCCAAAGAGAGCCTCCTGGAAGCGATCTTCTACTCCATCATTGACGGGATGCTGGAACGCCTGCAACAGATCGTGGCCTCCGACGCTGAGCCGGCCGAGAAGCTGCGCCAGGCGATCATCTCCCAGGTCGTCGGCACGGCCGACCACATTCAGCCGATGACGATCTATTATCAGGAGCGCCGGCATCTGTCGGAGTCGGCCGGCCAGCGCGTGGCGGCCAGACGGCGAGCCTACGAGGCGCTCCTGGAAACGCTCCTGGCTGAAGGGCAGGCCCAGGCCAGCTTTCGCCCGTGCGATGTGAAGGTCACGGCCTTCGGCATCGCCGGCATGTGCGCCTGGACGTATCGTTGGTTTCACCCGGATGGCCGGCTCACGGCGGCGCAGATCGGCAGCCAATATGCTGACCTGGTGATCGGCGGCCTCCGGCCGTCTGAAGCACTCCCACCGAAGGAGTAACCCTGCTCATGACTCACGCGACCCATAGTCTTGCGGCGGCGCGCTCGATTCTCTTCACGCCGGGCCACCTGGGCCACCTGTTCCCCAAATCCGTCCGCTCGCCGGCCGACTGCATCGTGCTCGATCTAGAAGACGCGGTGCCGCCGACCCACAAATCCGTCGCCCGGCAGACGATCCGCGCCAGTCTGGAGGCCGGCCAGTTCAACGGCCGGCCGGTCCTGGTGCGCTTGAATGCCTTCGACAGCGGACTCACCGTCGAGGATATCGAGGGCGTGGCCTGCGCGGCTCTGGATGGATTCATGGTTGCTATGGCGGCGTCGTCCGACGAGATGCGCGCCCTGGCCGCCCTGTTGGCGCAGCAGGAAGCCGCCCTGGGGCTGCCGGCGGGCCATTTCTGCCTGCTGCCCGTGATCGAGACCGTGGCTGGCGTGCTCAACGCCTCTTCCATCGCCGGCGCTTCGCCGCGCGTGTGCGGCCTGCTCTTCGGCGGCGAAGACTACCTGGCGGACATGGGCGCGCAAAAGGATCCCGATCAATGGTGCTTCTATGTCCCGCGCATTCAGGTCGTCATGACGGCGCGGGCGGCCGGCGTCGCACCCTTTGACACCCCCTATGTGGACGTCCGCGACGAGGCCGGCTTTCGCGCACACTTGCGCCGCGGCCGGGCCCTGGGTATGGCCGGCGTCGCCGTGATGAGTCCAACACAGATTCCCGCAGCGCACGAAACCTATACGCCTGACGCCGAAGAGGTGGCCCAGGCGCGGCAGATGCTCGGTCTGCTGCAAGAAACCCGTGACGGTGGTCGCGGCATGACCGTCCGGGACGGCCTGTATATCTCGCCGGTGGGAGAGAAGAAAGCCAGGAACACCCTGGCGCGGGCAGCCGCCATCCAGGAAATGGAAGACAGGAGGACCCCATGACATTCGGCCGCTACTACGAGGAGTTCGAGGTCGGGCAGACCATCCGGCACTGGCCCGGGCGCACGATCACCGAGGCGGACAACATGCTCTTCAGCATGCTGACCATGAACCATCACCCGCTGCACATTGACGCCAACTTCGCCGCCGGCTCTCAGCACGGACAGGTATTGGTGGTGGGGACGCTGATCTTCAGCCTGGTGGCCGGCATGACCGTCGCCGACATCTCCGGCCACGCCATCGCCAACCTGGGGTATAACGAGGTGCGCCACCTCGGCCCGACCTTCATCGGCGACACCCTGTACGCTTACACGAACATCCTGAACAAACGCGAATCTCGCAGCAAGCCCGATCGGGGCATCGTTTCGGTGGAGACCTTCGCCGTCAATCAGCGCGAGGAGAAGATCCTGTCATTCAAGCGCGATATCTTGATCCCCAAGCGGGAAGCCGGCCCGTGCGGCGCCGGCCCCATCCCCAGCGCCGCAGGTGAGCCATGATTGACCTCCTGCAGGGCGTTCGGGTCGTAGCCATCTCGCAATTCGGCGCCGGCCCCTTCGGCACGCTGCATCTGGCCGACCTGGGCGCGGATGTCATCAAGATTGAGAATCGGGCCGCCGGCGGCGACGTGGCCCGCTCGGTGCCGCCCTATTCCACCGGCAGCGACAGCCTCTACTTCCAGTCGCTCAACCGGAACAAGCGCAGCCTGACGCTGGACCTCAAGCGAGCAGAGGGGCAGCGCATCCTGCACGAACTGGTCGCCGTCTCGGACGCGGTCTTCTCCAATCTGCGGGGCGACGAGCCGGCGAAACTGGGGCTGACCTACCCGCAGCTCAAGGCGTTCAATCCGCGCATCGTATGCGGCTCGCTGAGCGGATTCGGCATGACCGGCCCACGCCAGGCGGAGCCGGGTTACGACTATCTGTTTCAGGCTTACGCCGGCTGGATGAGCCTGACCGGCGAGCCGGATGGGCCGCCGGCCAAAGCCGGCCTCTCCATGGTAGATCTGTCGGCCGGCGCGGTCGCCATGATCGGGCTGCTGGCCGGCATCCTCCACGCCCAGCGCACCGGCGAGGGGTGCGACCTGGACGTGAGCCTGCTGGACGCCGCGATCAGCATGTTGAATTACGTGGCGATCTGGACGCTCAACCGCGATTTCGAGCCGCAACGCCTGCCCGATTCCGCCCATCAGAGCCTCTATCCGGCGCAAGTGTTCAAGACCCAGGACGATTGGATCGTGGTCTGCTGCTTCAAGGAGAAGTTCTGGGAAGCGCTGACCGAACTCATGGCTGCGCCCGAACTGGCGGCCGATCCGCGCTACGGCTCTTTCGCGACGCGCTATCAACATCGCCAGGCGCTCATCGCCGACTTGAAGGGGCGTTTCCTGACGGCGACGACGGAAGAATGGCTGGGCCGGCTGCGCGGCCGAGTGCCTTGTGCGCCGGTCAATACCGTCCGCCAGGCGCTGAGCGATGAACAGGTCCTGGCGCGCGACATGCTGGTCGAAGTCGAGCATCCGGTGTTCGGGCCGCTGAAAGAGGTACGCACGGCGGTGCGTGTCGTGGACGGGGCCGATCATCGCCGGCCGGCGTCGGCCCTGGGCGCGGACAACGACGCGGTCTTGCATGACCTGCTGGGCTACAGCGCAGAGCAGATCGCCGGCCTGCGCCAGAGCGGGGTGATTTGAGACGCACCCGGCCGGCAGTATGCAGCGCAGAGCACGCAGAGTTTCGGAAGGGCAGGGAAAGGAAAAGGGCCGGGGCGAAGAATCACTTACCTTTTCCCCTCTGCGCCTCGGCGGTGAACACCTCTTCAGCCATCGCCAGCCGGCACATCAAAAGGAGAAACGCACATGTCCGAAGACTGGAAAACCCAAGCGCAAAACTGTCTCGCGGCCGCTCGCCGCAGCGCAGCCTGGTTGCAGAGCCAGCAGACCGAGGACGGCGGCTGGCGCGGTTTCGAGGATCCGCCGGCGGATGCCTACTACAAGGTGGTTTGGGCGTTCAACCTGCTGGGCGAAAGCCTCGCCGCCGAGCGCGCCGTGGACTATGTGCGCCGGCGCATCCTGCAAGCCGACGGCGATGTGCTGCCGCGCGCCGCCATGGCGCATCGAGACATACACTATCAGTACTGCAATGGCTGGCTCACCATCGGGGCGCACAAGCAGGGGCGCTATGACGTGGCGGGGCCGGCCTTGCGCTTCTTGCTCTCGCAGCAGAACCCGGCCCACGGCGGCTTCTACTCGCTGCGCGCTGAACCCGGCCAACAGCAGCGTTGCGATACCATGTCCAGCGGCATCGGCGGCCTGGCCGCCCTGGTCTGCGGCCAGATGGACGCCGCCCGACGCACCGCCGACTTTTTCGAGCGCCACATCGGGATGCAGCCGGCCCCCGACAAGCGCTTCTATATCACGGTGGGGACGGACGGCCGGCTCGTCACCGAATTCCCCGACGCCGAAGCGCGCTGGCGCGTCATAGACACGGGGCAGAAAGACCAGTGCTGGTACGCGGCCGGCCTCCCCTTCGCATTCGCCGCGCTCCTGTACCGGACCACCGGCGAGAAGCGCTATGCCGACCTGGCCGGCTGGCTGTTCGACTTCCAGTCCCGCTGCGTCAACCCGTGGGATGGCGGCTCCAGCGGCAAAGCAGCCTGGGGCTGCAGCATCCTGTATCACCTGACCGGCGACACGCGTTACCGCGATATCGCCATGCACATCGCCGGCAACATCCTGGCGAACCAGTTCCCGGATGGCGGCATCGTCTGGGGCGGGCCGTCGAGCTATGGGACCGAAGGGGTGGTGCAACTCTCGCCCAAGGAGATTGATCACACCGCCGAATTCACGATCTGGCTGACCCTGACCGCCTCGAACCTGCTGGCGCGCGGCTGAGCGCGCCCCGGCGGCAAACCATGGAGGATAGTATGCGCTCTCTGAAAGCGGATGCCCTGACGCGCATTGACGCCGAACGCGACGCGCTCGAAGACCTGAGCCGGCGCATCCAGGCGCGCCCCGAGCTGGGCTATCAGGAGTTCGCGGCCGCCGACTGGCTGACCACTTTCCTGGAACAGCGCGGCTTCGCGGTGCAGCGCGGCGTGGCCGATATGCCGACCGCCTTCATCGCCAGCCGGCCGGGCGCTGCGGCCGGCCCCACCCTGGCCTTCGTCGCCGAATACGACGCGCTGCCCGGCGTGGGGCATGGTTGCGGCCACAATCTCATCGCTTCGGCCGCCGTCGGGGCCGCCGCCGGCGTGGCCCAGGTCTTGCCAGAGCTGGCCGGCAATCTGCGCGTCATCGGCGCGCCGGCCGAAGAGTACACGCAAGGCAAGGCGGGCAAGATCCGGCTGCTGGAAGAGGGCGCCTTTGCCGGCGTGGATGCCTGCCTGATGTTTCACCCCTGGACGACGACGCGCCTGGCGCGCAGCAATCTCGCCTTCATCTCTCTGGATGTGACATTCCGCGGCCGGCCGGCCCACGCCGCGGCCGACCCGTGGAATGGCTGCAATGCGTTGGATGGCGTGGTGCTGACCTACGTGGGCCTGAGCGCATTGCGCCAGCAGTTGAAGCCCGACGCGCGCTTGCACTGCATCATCACGCAGGGCGGCGACGCCGCCAATATCATCCCGGAGACGGCCGCGGCGCGCATCGTGATGCGCTCGCCAGACGATGCCTATGTGGAGCAGTTGCGTGGCAAGGTCGAGGGATGTATTCATGGGGCGGAATCCGCCGCCGGCGCGACGGCGCACATGGCCTATCTGACCCATTGTCAGACCCTGCGCTTCTTCCCCACGTTCTACGACGTGGTCAGAGCAAACGCCCAGGCGCTGGGAGCAGAGATGCCGCTGCACCCGCTGGCCGGCGGCTCGACCGATTTCGGCAATGTGAGCCATGCACTCCCCGGCCTACACATCTACGTGAAGACCCACGAGCCGGGGACGCCGTGGCATTCGCAAGCAGTGGCCGAAACGGCGACCAGCCCGCTGGCCCACGCCGGCATGCTCCTGGCCGCCAAAATCATGGCCCTGAGCCTGCTGGACCTGTATACCCAGCCGGCGCTCCTGGCGCAGATCAAGCAGGAGTTCGCCGCGCCCGGTCCGTGATGCGGGCCGGGGATACCCGCCCCTGGATGGCGGGGGTGTTTCGCATTCTGGGGAACGGGCAGCGGGGCTGTCGTAGCCTAGCCCCTTGTGGGCGTTCTGTCGCCCGGTCAGACGCGCACAAGGCGCTAGGCTACCACGCGCCTAATACTTGAAACACTCTCCTGGATGGTCTCGTGGCGCGCCGGCGGGCGGGGCGGTCCCCAGCAGCGCCTCCAATTCGGCGCGCCTCGGCAGGGATGGCTGCGCCCCCAGGCGCGTCGTCGCCAGCGCGCCGGCCGCGTTGCCCCAACGGATCGCCTCTTCCAGGGGCCGGCCCTCGGCCAGGGCCACGCCCAGGCCCCCCAGGAAAGCGTCGCCGGCGGCGGTGGTATCTACCGGCCGGACGCAGAAGGCGGGAAAAGAGCGCATCTCGCCGGCTTCTGCCAGCAGCGCCCCTTGCGCTCCCAGGGTCAGGATCACCGTGTGCGCGCCGGCGCTGCGCAACGCCGCGGCGGCGTCGCTGACCGGCCGGCCGGTCAAGAGGGCAGCCTCCGTCTCGTTGGGGACGAGGATATCGGTCAGGGCCAACAGCTCGGCCGGCAACGGGCGCGCCGGCGCGGGATTCAGGATGACCGTCGCCCCGTGTCGCCGGCCCAGTTGCGCGGCGCGCAGCACGCTCTCCAGGGGGATCTCCAGTTGCAGCAGGAGGACACGCGCCCCGGCGATGGCCGGCTCGGCCGCGTCCACGTCGGCCGGCGTCAACAGGGCGTTGGCCCCCGGCGCGACGACGATGCTGTTCTGGCCGGCGGCGTCTACGGTGATGAGTGCCACGCCGGCCGGCGCGCTGGCCTGTCGCGTCACGTAGCGCCGCGCCACGCCGGCGGCGTCCAGATTGGCTTGCAGCGCGTCGCTGAAGGGGTCGTCGCCCAATTTGCCGATCATGGCGACCGCGCCGCCCAGCCGGGCCGCCGCGATGGCCTGGTTGGCCCCTTTGCCGCCGGGCAGCGTGTGAAAGGAGTCGCCAATGACCGTCTCGCCGGGCCGGGGCAGGCGCGGCGCGCGGGCGACCAGGTCCATGTTGAGGCTGCCGGCGACGGCCAGGGGCGCGTTCATCGGCGTCGCGTTGGCGAATCCCACACTTCGGGATTCAAGATGTAGGCCGGCCGTCGGCCGGCAAAGACCTCGACCGTTTGCTGCGCCGCCATGACGTACATCTTCCGCAGCCCATCGGGCGTGAACGAGGCGATGTGCGGCGTGAAGAGGACATTGTCCAGCTTGAAGAGCGGGTTATCGGGAGCCGGCGGCTCCGGGTTGTATACGTCAAGGCCCGCGCCGGCCAGCCGGCCGGCCGTCAGCGCCTCCAACAGCGCCGCCTCGTCCACCAGGACGCCGCGCCCGCAATTGATGAGGTAGGCGGTCGGCTTCATCAGGGCCAGAGTCTCGCGGCGCACGATCTTGATGGTGGCCGGCCCGGGGGGCGCGTGCAGCGAGACGAAGTCGGAGCGGCCGAAAACCTCTTCGGGCGTCTGCGCCCATTCCGCCCCGACCTCGGCGGCGCGGCCGGCCGGCGCGAAGGGATCATAGGCCAGCACGCGCATCCCCAGCCCGCGCCCGCAAATCTCGGCCACGCGGCCGCCGATGCGCCCCAGGCCGATGAGGCCCAGGGTCTTGCCGGCCACTTCCATGCTCAATACGGAAGGGTGCATCCCGAAGCGCCCCTCGCGCACGCGCTGATCTGCGACGCGCAGCCGGCGCGCCAGAGCCAGCACGAACGTCACGGTCAGCTCGGCAGTGGATTCGGTGGGGCCGTCGGGCGTATTGAAGACCACGATGCCGCGCGCCGTGCAATCGGGAATATGGACCTTGTCGTAGCCGATGCCCGGCCGGCCGACCATCTGCACGGCCGGCAGGCGATCCAGCACCGCCCCGTTGATCGTCCATGCGCCGACGAGGAGCGCCTGCGCGCCGGACTGGCGCGCCACGGTTTCGGGGTCTTCGCCAGGGGAGTTGAAGACGACCTGACCGATGCTCTGCAAGAGCGCCGCCGCATCGGGGTGTCCCGGGCCGCCCTCGATGAAGGTGATTTTCATGCTGCTTCTCCTCATAGTATAGCATTGTACAGCGTGAAGCCGCGCCATTATAGCACGCCGGCGCGCCGCTATCAACATCAGGCTCCCTGTGTCCATGCAAAACGAAGAGACGCCCCGGCATCGGGGCGTCTCCACGCTCACGGGGTAGCCTGCGCGCGTTAGCGCACGACGATGTTGACCAGTTTGCCGGCGACGTAGAAGACCTTGTCCGGGGTCTTGCCGGCCAGGGCGCGCTGCACGGCCGGACTTTCCAGCGCCAGCGACTTGGCTGCCGCTTCGCTGACATCGGTCGGGGCATTGATCTTGTCGCGCACCTTGCCGTTCACCTGCACGATCAGGGTGATCTGCTCCTCGACGGTCAGCGCCTCGTCCCAGACCGGCCAGTCTTGTTGGTGCACGCTATACGGCTGCCCCAGGCGCGCCCAAATCTCTTCGGCGAAATGGGGCGCGGCCGGCGCCAGCATCAGCGTCAGGCTCCGCACGGCTTCGTTCCAGGTCGGGCTGCCGTAGATGGCCGTCTCTTTGGCCTGCATCAGGTAGTTGTTGAATTCCATCAGGGCGGCCAGCATGGTATTGAATTGGAAGCCATCCATGTCGCGGGTGACGCGACGGATGGTCTTGTGCGTCCAGCGACGCAGATCGGTGATCTGGGCCGGCGTGGGCGCTTCGGTGGCCGGCTTGCCCTCGCCGGTCGTCACCGTCCAGACGCGTTGCACGAAGCGATGCGCCCCTTCAATGCCCTTGCTATTCCACGGCCCGCCCTCTTCCCATGGCCCAATGAACATCAGGTAGACGCGCACCGTATCCGCGCCATACTGAGCCACCAGGGCGTCGGGATTGACCACATTGCCGCGGCTCTTACTCATCTTCTCGCTATCTTCGCCCAGGATGATGCCCTGATTGAACAGGCGCGTCATCGGCTCGTCGAAGGGGATCAGGCCGATGTCGCGCATCGCCTTGGTGAAGAAGCGGGTGTACAGCAGGTGCATCGTGGCGTGCTCGATGCCGCCGGTATATTGATCCACCGGCAGCCAGTAGGCTCCCTCGGCCGGGTCGAAGGGCGCGCCGTCGTAGTCCGGACTCAGATAGCGGTACTGATACCAGGACGAGCACATGAAGGTGTCCATGGTATCGGTCTCGCGCTCGGCCGGCCCGCCACATTGGGGGCAGGTCGTATGCAGGAAGCCGGCGTGATACTTCAGCGGCGACTCGCCGGTCGGCATGAACTCGGCGTCTTCGGGCAGCAGCACCGGCAGATCCTTCTCCGGCACCGGCACGACGCCGCAGGTGGGGCAGTAGATGATCGGGATGGGCGCGCCCCAGTAGCGCTGCCGGCTGATCAGCCAGTCGTGCAGGCGATAGTTGACCTTGCGCTCGCCGATGCCGCGCCGCTTCATCTCGTCGGCGATGGCGTTGAAGCCGGCTTCGCTGGTCATGCCGCTATAGGGGCCGGAGTTGATCATCTGCCCGTAGCCGGTGTAGCCGGCTTCCAGCGGCTCGCCGGCCCAATCCGGCGGCGCGATCACCACCGGCAGGGACAGGCCGTATTTGTGGGCGAAGTCGCCGTCGCGGTCGTCATGGGCCGGCACCGCCATGATCGCGCCCGTGCCATAGCCGGTCAGCACATAGTCGGCGATGTAGATGGGGACGCGCTCATCATTCAGCGGATTGATGGCATACGCGCCGACGAAGACGCCGGTGCGCTCCTTCTCCGTAGACGTGCGCTCGATTTCGCTCTGCCGGCGCGCCTGGGCCACGTAGGCGTCCACGGCCGGCCGGTACTCGGCCGGCGTGATCTGCTCCACCAGGGCATGCTCTGGGGCCAGCACGGCGAAGGTCATGCCGAAGATCGTGTCGGGGCGTGTGGTGAAGACGCGGAAGCTGGCGTCGCTGCCGGCGACTTGCATGCTGAACTCGACGCCCTCGCTGCGCCCAATCCAGTTGCGCTGCATCGTGACCACCCGCTCCGGCCACTGAATTTGCGAGAAGTCCAGCAGCTCTTCGGCGTAATCGGTGATGCGGAACAGCCATTGGTTCAGGTCTTTCTTGATCACCTGGGTGTTGCAGCGCTCACAGTGCCGGTCTTCGCCCCACACCTGCTCGCGCGCCAGGGTGGTGTTGCAGGTCGGGCACCAGTCTACCGGCGCTTTGGTGCGATAGGCCAGGCCGCGCTCGTAGAACTTCAGGAAGAACCACTGGGTCCACTTGTAGTACTTCGGGTCGCAGGTGATCGCCTCGCGCTCCCAGTCGAACATGGGGCCCATGCTCTTCAGTTGGTTACGCATCCGCTCGATGTTCGCCATGGTCCACTTGTAAGGGTGGATGCCGCGTTTGATGGCGGCATTTTCGGCCGGCAGGCCGAAGGCGTCGAAGCCCATGGGGAACAGGACATTATAGCCACGCATCCGCATGTAGCGCGCCTTGACGTCGGATGGGGCCATGGCGTACCAATGCCCGATGTGCAGGTCACCGCTGGGATACGGGTACATCGTCATGGCATACCACTTGGGCCGGCCGGCATCGCGCGTCTGGCGATACAGCTTATCAGCGGCCCAGCGATTCTGCCATTTGCTTTCTATCTCGGCGGGGTTATATCGCTCTGCCATGTTTCTTCATGCCTCCCCGTAACGTAAGCGAAATTCAGATGGAAGTTATCCCTGGCTCTGCTTGAGACGTTCGGCCCGTTCCCACAGGGCGAGCGCCCCGCCCGCAGCCGGCTTCTCGATAGCCAGGCCATGCGGGCAGGAACGTCCCTCCGCGTTGACATGCACGAACGTGATGAAACCTTCCAGCAACGACATCTCGTCGGGACTCTTGAAGGTCTCCAGGTACATGGTAACGCTGCTGCCGCCGACGTGCGCGGCGCGCGTGCGAATATCAATGACGTCGCCGCTCCGCACCGGCCGGGTGAAGGTCAAGCCATAGATGCGGATGCAGACGATGAAGCGCGGCTCGACCCGCAGGATCTTCTGCGCGCCGATGAAGCCGCCCTCGACGGTCCATTCGGCCATGCGGCCGGCGAAGAGCGTGCCGTGATGGTTCAGGTCTTGCGGCTTGATCAGATGCGAGATGGTAGTGATGGGCAGCATTTCGATGTTCATAATTGGCCTCGCGCCTCTGGACTTGGCCAGATTTCGGAAGTCTGCAAGACTTCCGAAATCTAGGAATACTCTACAAAGAATCGGAAAAACAAAAACGCCCCTCTATCCCGTCAGGGACGAAGGGGCGCCTCCGCGGTACCACCCTGTTTGTCAGAGAGGGTCAGGAACGAACTGGTGGAGCTGAGGAGATTCGAACTCCTGGCCTCTTGAATGCCATTCAAGCGCTCTCCCAACTGAGCTACAGCCCCAAACTCTCTACCGCTCATTGGCGCGTTAACGGACGCCGACCGGCGACAGCTAGGGCGCGTGGCCTTCACCGTCACAGCTTGCGGGCGAGTTCGGCCTCGTGGCGTTCCCCGGTCGCCATGTCCTGGTTGCACCTGGTTTTCTACAGGACTCTCTGGGGGATGGCCTACTACTCCCGTTCGATGCTTCTCAGTATATGATTATGGACCGATTCTGGAGCCGAGGAGATTCGAACTCCCGAACCTGCAGTCTATAGGACCACAGCGCTTTCCCATTAGGCTACGGCTCCATGAACTTCTTGGTATAGCCTGTCAGGGCGCGGACCCGCAGGTGGAGCTGAGGAGAATCGAACTCCTGACTTCTACAGTGCGATTGTAGCGCTCTCCCAGCTGAGCTACAGCCCCATAGCGAAAGCATTATAGTCGAACGTGGGAAAGTTGTCAAATGAAAAGGTGCGCCGCGTTGCGGCTGAAAATGTCCTCGATCTGGCTATCGGTCAGGCGCAAGGCCCGCGCGGTTTCTTTCAGGGCGCGCAGCGATTCGATGCCGATCAGCGCCGGCCGCACCGGCCGGAAGGATGCCTTCTCCCACGCCAACGTATCCTCATAGAGCCAGATGAACTGGTCGCCGATCGTCACGCAGCGGCCGCGCAGGTGACTCACGGGGAAGTCGGTGCCGAAGAGCAGGCGATCCGAACCGAGGGTTTCGATGACCGCCTCGCAAGCCCCCGCTTCGGTGATGGCCGACATGTCGCACCAGAGGTTGTCCAGGCCCCGCAGCGCCGGCAGCCCTTCCCAGGCGTGTTGCGCATTGAATCCGCGCGCGGCGTGGGCCAGAACCATGCGCATGTGCGGGTAGGACTCGCAGTAGCGCCGAATCCAGTGCTGGTTGCTTGGGTCAGCAACGGCGCGCTCCTTAACCATGTGCAGGGTGATGGTCAGCGACTCTTCGTGGGCGATACCCACGAAAGGCTCGGGCAGATAGTCGGGGATGTCGGCGTCCCAACTGGGCGTGCGATCGCATTGAAGGTGATAGCATTTGAGGCCGGCCAAACCCAACCGCTGCACCTCCTGACGCACCCACTCAGGATCCATGTGCGGGGCGATCAGCATGCCCCCACGGCTCGCCGGGTGATCGGCTACTTGCCGCGCCACGAACTCGTTGCGCACGGCGATCTGCGTCGCATCGCCACGGCGGGCGCGCGGCAGAAAAAGCCCGCCAACGATGCGCCGGCCGGGCATCAAATCGGCCAGGTAGGAACGGTGTACATCAATGCCGATGACGTCTTCAACCGTATGCGTGTCGGCCTCGGACGCCGGCGGCAGGTGATGGCGCTCCCACAGATGGGCGTGCGCGTCGAAAACATCGTCGGGCACGAAGTTGTCCAACTCGCGAGCGAATATCTCCTGATCGAGATCGCTGGGTCGAGCAATAGATGGCAAGTCGTCCTCCAGACGCCCGGGGTGCGCCGCTAGTGAGGCGCAAGCTCCAGGACTACTTTGATCACGCCGCTGCGCTTGTCCATGGCCGTCCGCACCGCCTCTGACCAGCGTTCCAGGGGGAAGCGGTGGG
>CAIQJD010001034.1 GCA_903872005.1 uncultured bacterium
ACATGGCGCACCAGCACCCAGGTCCAGGGACGTTGGGCGCTCTTGATGGGATTCAGGCCGATCTTGAAATCCATCTCGGTGGCGTCCAATTTGAAGAACGGCTCACCCTGCGCCGACTTCTCCGTATGACAGCCATAGCAGTTCTTATAGGTCGTCGAATGGCAGACGTTGCACGCCAGTTGCGTCAGATGCTGCTCCGTGTGATAGGCGACGCCGTCGCCGGCTTTCACCTTCGAGTGACACTGCCTGCAATCGGGCGTGGACGCGCCAGCATAGCGAGTTGCCTTGTCGCCCAGCAGGCCGTGCATCTGCTTCTCCGTATGGCATTCGAAGCAGGGCAAGCCGGCTTTCTGATAGTGGACGTCGGCCGGCACGCCCTCGTTCTCGCCCTTGTACTCGTCATTGATGCGCGATCCATGACAGCCGGTGCAAGTCAGGTTCATCGGCGGGATCTTCTTGAATTGATGCCCCGCGACGAGACCGCCGCCCAGGTTCGTCGGCCGGATGACATGGCACTGACCACAACTGGTGTGGCAGCGATCGCAATGGTTCGCCATCATCTCATCGAGCTTGGGTTGCGTCTCTTTCGAGCCGCGCGTATAGAGGATCGTGTCATAGCCCCGCAGCGTCGTGTGCAGGCTCGTGGCATTGCCCTTCACGATCTCTGCATGGCAGGGGGCGCAAGTCTTCTGCTCGTCTGGCTGGGTTTTTACGCCCTTGTGCGCCGCGGTCATGTCCGCCTGACCGCCGGCTCCACCATGACAGGCAATACAACCCGGTTGACCATGTACGGACTTGAGGAAGTTCTCATCCTTGACGTAGACCTTTTCCCACGCCTCCACCGGAGGCACAGAACCCCCTCAGCCTTCCCCTTCGGAAAGGGACTCCTTCTTCTCCGGCTCTTTCGCCAGCCCCTTCAGCGTTTCCGCATTGGTATGACACGCCACGCACTTGGAGCTGTCGGTGTTCGCGACCGGAACTGCCGTGGGCGAAGCCGGCGCGGTGACAGCCGTTGCCGGGAGAGCAGTTGCCGTGGGCGGGATTGTGGTAGGCGTCGGCGGAACCGGTGTGAACGTCGGCGGAACCGGCGTGGCCGGCGCCGGCGCGATGGTAGCTGTGGCCGGCGCTGCAGTCGGCGTGGCTGCCGCGCAGCCGGCCAAGGCCAGACACAGCCACGCGCCAAAGATCAGCAACGCCCAGCGAGGAAGATGAATTCGCATCATCGTGGACATCACCATCCTTTCTCCTTGCTCGTCCTTCTGTTCATCTCGGTGCTCTTGCGCTACAAAAGCGGGCGGAGGTTCGGCTGCATGCCCCTCCGCCCGCCAGAATCGCTCCATTGCCGGCGCATCGAACGCCGGGGGCTTCCGGGACTAGGCTGCCTTGCGACCGCGCAGCGCCGCGCCCACGGCGATTGTCAGAGCGCCCAGACCGAGCAGGATGCCTTCCACGGGCACAGGAGCACCCGTCTTCGGCAGTGTGGTCGGGGTGGCGGCCGGCGCAGCGCCGGCGGCGGCTGTCCCAACGACCGGGTAGTCGGGCACCTTCGACTCGTCAAAGCGCGTCACGTAGACGTTGGGATCGCTGCTCCAGCCCTGCATACCATAGCTCAAGCTGATCGCATTGTACCCCAGGGCACGCAACGCCACCGAGACTTGCGCCGAGGTCTGGCCGGTGTAACAGTAGACCACGATCTGCTTGTCTGGGGGCAGCTTCGCAAGATTGGCGGCGCTGAAGAGGGTCTTGGGATCCATATTGACCGCGCCCTTGATGTGGCCCTTAGCATAATCAGCCGCGGAGCGCACGCTAACGATGAAAGGATCGTTGGTCGCGTCGCCATCGGTCAGATTGGCGTACAGGTCCTTGGCCGCGATGTACTTCGTGCCGTCAGCCGCCCACTTCTCCAGAGCGCCCTGGGTCGTATCGGCCAGGGGCTTCGGCAAGGCGTAGGTCTGAGTCGCCTGCGTCGGTTCCGTCACGGTCGGGTAGTTCGGCACAGTGGCGGGATCGAAGCGCCGCACGTAGACAGCCGCGTTCTTGGTCCAGCCGGACATGCCGAAGGACAGATTGTAGGCATCGTAACCCAACATCCGCAGGCCGGCCGTCACCCACGAAGCGTTCTGGCCGGTGTAGCAGTAGATCACGATCTTCTTGTCCTTGGGCAGCGTCGCCAGGGTGTCCTTGGTGAACACTTTGGCGATGGCGATGG
>CAIQJD010001035.1 GCA_903872005.1 uncultured bacterium
CGACCAGATCCAGGCGGCCGCCGTAGGCCTCCCGGGCGCGCTGAATGGCTTGACCGTTCTCCGAACGATCGAGCGCGGCCAACTCGCCCTGCAAAAGGCGAATCGCCGCCCTGACACACTTGTACTGCTGCAGCAAGTCGAGCCCCAGGCTCTGCCCGACACAGTAATCGGCTTCGTCAGATCGCGCCACCGATTCGGCCCACAGGCACAGGGCGACGGCCTGGCAGGCATCGTGGCAGTCCCGGGCGGTTTCGGCCCATGCGCTCAGGCTCAAGAGTTCATCCGTCCGCTCATCCTTGAGGTTCTGGGCTGCCCCCAGGGCTTGCGGAAGCCAGAGGCGCGGCCGCGTAGGCCACTTGTCTGGATGGAGTTGCTCCCAGAGAAGGCGGTAGGCTGCACTGGCGCACTCCCGGGCGCTTCCTCCGTCCGTAACTTCGGTCTCAAAGTAGTCTGCCGAAGCCACGGCGCGGGGAATCAGTTCCAATGGGGGACGACGCGGCCCCTCGGCTTGCCGCTGAGAGGTAATCTGGCTCAGCAGCCGATCGCCGGCCACTTCCGGCTCGATATTCTGGCGAAGCAGATCTAGCTCAGATTGGCCTACGTTCAGATGCCAGGTCGCCTGCTGTCGTTGGCGGCTATTTTCAAGTTGGGCGCTTGCCACTCTGCGCTCTATGAACTCGTGGTCTTGCTGCACGCGCGTGAGGCGCCAGGTCAGCGCCTGATATTCAGGCATAGCCACCCGATAGAGGTGGTTATGCAGAGGGGTCAGATGAAGCGGCAGCAAACTGCGCTCCGTGTTATCTGGCATAGAATCCTCCGTCTGTGCAACGCCGGGCGAGCATTCGGCGAGGAGGCCTGCTGATCGCCGAATGCTCGCGCCGGGCTATGCGCTATGGGAGCGCCTTGATAGTGTCCAGACGACTCAGGACCAGGGGGAGGTAGCTCGACTGCGGAGCGCGGTCGCTGTAGCTCGCAAAGTCGAAGTCGGCATAGATCGGCTCCCCGGGGTAGATGAAGTCCCCGCACCAACTTGTGCGGCCGGTGCACGGCCAGAGGCTCATCATCAAGCGCCCAGGCACACTGGGAAGCGGCCCATTCGAGCCGTCGTCGGTGTAAAGTAGCCGTCCGTTGGCGAAGACCCGCACCGCGTCCTGAGACCAGTCGATGCGATAGGTATTGAATGCATCGGCGGCGTCAAAGCCCAGCGGGATGGAGACGCTGCGGCCGACATCGTCGCCGGCAAAAGTGGTGATCCAGATAGTGGCGGGATCACGGCCAAGGACCTCGAGAGTCAACTCGTGGTGGGGATTGCCATCGTAGGGGCCCGTGTAGATGAAGAAGGCGGTGACGAGCCCGCTGCCCCTGGCAGCGCGCAGTCGGACGCGGTACGTCCCATAGCCGTAGAAGTGGTTGCTGCGTAGCTCATCAGATGCCCAGGGCCGGCCGGAGCACCATTCTGGACACGGGATATCGTCCAGGCGGATACGCATGAGGCCGGTCGAGGGATACCAGTGGGGAAGAGGATCCAGCTCCGTGTGATCATCGCGCCAGCCACACCAGAAGGGCGGCATCGGATTGGCCCAGCCGTTGGCCTTCGTCCATCGGGCAGGGTCATAGTAGTCGAATTCTTCAACAAACGGGACGCCGATGTCCGGGGTTGCTACCGGCAGCGGCGCTTGAGCGGCGGCCGGCAGGACGCCGGCAAGGGCCAACAGGGCCAGACACAGGAGAAAGATTTGGGCAGCAAGTCGGTTACGGTACATGACAGCGCTCCTTTCGCGAAAGGTTGGAGAGGCGAACGCGACAGCGTGAATTCCTGGTGGATTCTTCTTAGCACTCCTCATCGCCTGCATGGTCGCCCGTTTGCACGAACGCGATTCGATTCGCTCAATATGACACAGATGCCCTTCTATGTATATACGCCAAGAACGAAGCCCCCGATAACGAAATTATGTCAATACGTCGTGCTGGTTAAGCGCCATAAGAGAGGTTCTTCGGTCATAATCTTGGGAGGAGGCAGTGACGATCCAGACGCCCGGCCGGATTCGTTGGCAGACCCAGAACTACGCGATGCTGAGTTCCCTGGTGGGGAACGGCCATGTCCGTTCCCTGCTCCAGGATCAGTTCCATCAATGAGCCGGCCGGCCTGGCAGCCTGGTCGCCCAGCCACAGCATGTCCTCGCAGAACCGGCCGCCGGCGCCGGTCACAGGCGCGAACAGTGGCCGTGCCTCTCGGAGAGGCACGGCCACTGTTTGTTTCACGCAGCGATCAGCGCAGACGATCGAGTCGCTTTAGCAGCCACTCCAGCCAGGAGCGCAAGAAGTTGGGCGACGGCGCGGCTGGCGACGACGATGACGCGGTCGCCGGCGCGGCCAGGACGACGACGCGGTGGGTATTCGTCCAATAGGGCCAGCAGGAGACGAGGGTCAGGCGCTCGGTCTCGGCCGGCGCGATGTAGGCGGCATTGGCCTGACGCTGCTCCGGCGCAGCGCCGGTTTCCAACAGGGTCAGCGTCTCGCTGACGCGATAGGTGTAGGAGAGGCCCGTCTCCAGGCGCAAGATGACCTGGTCGCCGGCGCGCAGCTCTGAAAGCCGGTGGAAAACCTGGCCTTCGATGTTGTGATGGCCGGAGAGGACGATGTTGCCCCCCTCGTTCGGCCCAAGGCTATCGCGATGATGGCCGGCCGCGAAGGAAA
>CAIQJD010001036.1 GCA_903872005.1 uncultured bacterium
ACCGAGGTGGACAGACCTCTGGTGTGCCAGTTGTTCCGCCAGGAGCATTGCTGGGTAGCCAACGTCTGGCAGAGATAACCGCTGAAAGCATCTAAGTGGGAAGCTCGCCTCAAGATTAAATCACCCACCAGGTTAACTGGGTAAGGCCGCAGGTAGACTACCTGCTTGATAGGCGGCAAGTGTAAGCACAGCAATGTGTTCAGCTAAGCCGTACTAATCGGCCGAGGGCTTGATCCATCACATCCATGATGTTCGTGAAAGTTGACTCTCGCAGTCTGTTCAGTTCTTAGAGTATCCAGGCTTGATCTCAGCTCTGGTTAACAAGTCAAGAGAGAGGCTTCTTGGTGATTCTAGCGAAGGGGGTACACCCAGTCCCATCCCGAACCTGGAAGTTAAGCCCTTCAGCGCCGATGGTACTTGGGACGCAGGTCCCTGGGAGAGTAGGTCATTGCCAAGAGGCCTCTTTTTTGTTGCTTCCAAGCCGTTCGTTTCCCTCTGTTTCGCCTCCCGTATAAGGAGACTGTCTATGTCTCAGCCCTCCCCATCTTTCTCCGTGAGCTCCCGTCGTGTTTCCTTCTGGTTGGTTCTCGGTATCGCTGCGATGACTTTGTCCAACATCGTCGCGGAACTGTTTGTGCATTTCTCCGGCCGGCCGAAATCTTCTCTCCTCATCCGGTTCGCCACGAAGTTCACGCTCGATAGTGAGCATAGTGTGCCGGCCTTCTTCTCCGTGCTCCTTCTGTTGACGTGCGCCTTGCTGCTCGGTTTGATGGCGCGTTGGCTCGCACGCAGCGGCGGACGCTATGCCTCGCAGTGGGGTCTGTTGGCGCTCATCTTCCTGTATATATCCGTAGATGAAGATATGACGTTGCATGAGCTGTTGATTCAGCCGGTCCGTGCAAAATTGCACCTGACCGGCTTTTTGCATTATAGCTGGGTGGCGCCGGCAGGTATTCTGCTCGTGATCCTGGCGCTATTCTACTGGCGCTTCTGGCGGGCGCTGCCGACGCGTTCGCGGTGGCTGATCTTCCTGGCCGGCGCGCTGTATGTAGGTGGGGCGTTCGGCCTGGAGATGGTCGGTGGGAAGCTGGCGGAGGTTTACGGGACGCCGAGCTTGATCTATCACGTGGTTTGTTCGGTTGAGGAATTGGCCGAGATGGTTGGCCTGACCGTATTCATTTATGCTCTGATTGAGCATATCCGCACGCAACTTGCGCCGGCGTTCGGTGTGACGATCACGGCGTGAAGGCGCATCCGTTGGCGCCGTGCAGAGATTCCTCTTAGTTCGTCGTTCCGCTCTCGAATAACTGCTTCACGAAGTCCTGCGCCAGTTCCAGGGCCTGCGATTCGTCTTGCACCGCGCCAAAGATCGGCACTGTCATCTTGAGGAGTACCGTGCCGGCGGCCGGGTCGCGGCTGGCGTCGGGCCAGAGGTAGAAGTAGAGCACCAGGTGGCGATCCTGCCCGCGCGTCGCGTCTACCCGCAGCGCGTGAATCTCACCTTCGGCCAACGCCAGACGCGCGGTGCTGACCTGCGTGACCCAGTTGTCGGCGCTGTAACAGATTTGTGGGGGATGAAAGCTCTTCGATTTGCGGCTGCCGATGACGCTGAGCCAGAGGGTGTGCTCGCCGGCGTCCTGATAGCGCCGCTGAAGGTACTGTTCCGGCTCCAACAAGATGAAGACTTCCAGATTGGTCTGTGGCACATCTTCGCCGCGCCAGGCGCCCAGTTGCAGCGGCAGTTGGCCCAGGTTGGGGCCGAGGGTGAAGTCATAGGGCGTGTGGAGCGTGCGGGCCAGCTCGGTTTGGCGCCAGTTGTCAATATCGCTGGCGAAGGCGCGGCCGCTGGCGGAAGCCGCTGGCCGGCGCAGGCCGGGCAGCCAGATGAACGCCGCGACGGCGAAGAGCGCGGCGAGCAACATCCCAATGATGATCAGATATCGGCGCGTATCTCGCGACATCGCAATACCCAGCTTAAGGCGATCAATAGCCCGAAGGCGATGATGAAGAGGACCGGACTGGAATAGTCATGGAAATAGCGCAAGGCGGCATCGCGGCCCCATAGCTCGGCAACGACCAGCAACAGCGTGACGCGGGTGATATTGGCGGCCACAGCGATGGGAGCAGACAGGATGATGAGGCCGAGGCGCGCCAGCCAGGGGCCTTTGATGATGTAGACGAAGAGCGCCACAAGGGTCAAGAGCGAGACGATGGAGCGCAGCCCGCTGCAGGGCGCGCCGACTTGCAGCTCGCATGAGGTGAGGGTCACTTGCGCTCCCTGAACTTCGGCCGGGATGCCCAAGAGCCGCGCTAACGTGGTGGAGACATCCGCGGTGAGGACTTGCAGCGGGAAGCTAGCCAGCTCGACGAAGGGGAGCGGGATCGCCAACCAGAGGAAAGCCAGCGGGAAGGCCAGGGCGCGCAGCGCCGGCATGCCGAGCAGGAAGGCGACCAGGCCGGCCAGCAGGAGCGGCAGCGAGAGGGCCGAGAGGAATGGGGCGCGCGTCGCCAGGCCGGCCACCGCCACCGCCAGACCCAGCCCGACGCCGATCAGGCCCAGATCGGATGGGTTCTCGCGACGCAGGGCGGCTCGCCGGCGCCAGATGAAGAACGCGGAGATGAGCACGACCAGGGGGCCGTGGGTGTAGTAGTCGTTGGTCCACCATTCGTGGCCGAGCCAGCGCAGCGTTGTGAAGTAGAGCGCGCCGACGAGCACTACCAGCAAGGCGACGATGAGGAGCGGCCGGCGATGGCGGGTCCAGACCTCCCGCAGGTTCGGAAACCTGCGGGAGGTTTCGGGTCGCGATTCGCTCATCCAGGATAGCTCTGGAAGAGCCGGCCCCAGGGGCTTTCTACCAGCCATTGCTCCATCACTTTGCGCCCCTTGGTCGGATACCAGTAGTGGTCATGATAGTACTCGCTGGCAAAGATGAAGATATTGACCAGCGGCGTGTGGAAGAGCAACTTCTGGAAGATCTTCAGCGGCGAGCGCCAGAGCAACATGCCGGTGCCGGTGCCCAGGTTGACGCCCACTTTGAAGCCCCAGCGTTCATTGGCGACTTCGGGCATGCCGACGATCTCGATTTGGCGCGGGTCGCCTTGGCCCAGGCCGCGCGCAGTGGCGTGCGCGATGTACTCAATCTGCATCGGCTCGAAGCCCATCATCATGGCGGCGACGGCGTCAATGGCGACTTGGTCGGCCGAAGCCAGGATGACGTCCTTCTGGTGCGGGATGAGGGTGCGCGGGCCGGGGCCGGCGCCGGCCGTCGTGCCATCCATCGTGCAGAAGATGCCGGGGTGAATCTCTTTCTGGATCGCCAGCAAATCCACGATGGTGTCGTGAATGTACGTGTGGGTGTAGTGCCGGTGGACGTTGAGCAGGCCGCCGAAGGCGTTCTTGAGCGCGCCGGTGGTGACCGTGTAGCTGTGGGTCTTGACCGTCGGCAGATGGATGATGTTCTTGCCCATGAAGTAGTCGGGGATGTAGATGCCGTCGGGATAGATGTGATCCAGGACGGCCATCTTCGCCTTGGGTTGATAACGCACCCAGGTCATGTCTTCGGGCTTGAAGTTGTATTTCTTGGGAATGCCATACTTCTCCAACACCGGCCCGAACTTGTTGTACTTGTCGCCCAGGTCGGCGATGGTGACGACGGTCTTGTTGTGGACGTCCACCAGGTCCGCGCAGCCGGCGTCCTGGGCTGCCAGGATCGTGCCTTCCAATTGCCAGGGTGTGGAGTTGGAGCTGGGATGGAGCAGGTGCCAGCTAATATTGTCTTTGAGGATGGTGGTCGCCTTTGGGTCGAGCGCGTCTTTCATGCCGGCCAGCTCGCACAGCCGGCGGTAGTCATCGAGGACAGTCTCCGGTCTGGTGCGCAGGACCGCGACTTTAGATTTAGACATCGGTACCTCCAGAAGGACTCATTGCTGCCACCATTATACCCGCACTCGGCTCAATCCTGAAACTCGGCCGCCAGCACCGTGTGGTCAGATGGCCGCTCGGCGAGGCGCGGGGCCATGTCTACCCAGGCGCGCGTGGCGCGCGCTGCCAGCGCCGGCGTGGCCCAAATATGATCCACGCGCCAGCCCAGGCCCCGCTGTACGGAATTGGGCACGCGGTAGTCCCAGAAGGTGTAGACCTTCTCGTCCGGGTGGAGCCGGCGCACCACATCTACCCACCCCCACGTCGCCACGTCGGCCAGAGCCTGGCGGGCCGCCGGCGCAAAGTCGGGATTGCTCACCAGCCGGCGCGGATCGTGGACATCCAGCGGCTCCGGGGCGACGTTGAAGTCGCCCAGCCAGATGACCGGCTGATCTGACGCGTAGCGTCGGGCGAAGAAGGCGCGCAGCCGGCCGAGCCACTCCAATTTGTACTGGAACTGTGGCGCGTCCAACGCCTGCCCCTGGGGCACGTAGGTGTTGACGATGGCGACGCCGGCGATTTCGGCCGTGATGAGGCGCGCTTCGTCGGGCGGGCCGGCATCGTCCAGGCCGTAAGCGATGGCGTTCGGCTCGCGCCGGCTGATGATCGCTACGCCGGCGTGGGCCTTCTGGCCGCGGAAAGCGACGTGATAGCCCAGCTCGCGGATTGGGTCGGCCGGAAAGTCCGGGTCCTGCACCTTCGTCTCTTGCAGGGCGATGACGTCGGGCGATTCCTGGCGCAGCCAGTCGAGGAGGATAGGGAGCCGGCTGCGGATCGAGTTGACGTTGTAGGTCGCGATTTTCACGGCAAGATCTCCTGAATCTGAGCATCCACGCGGCGCGCCAGCGCAATGATATCTATGCCGGCCGCCGAGGGGTCGGGCTGATCCGCAGACTCGGCGTGGAAGCTGATGATGATGGCGGTCACCACGCCGCGCTGCACGGCGACGACGTTCGAACGAAAGATGGTGTCCTCCCATCCCGGCTCCATGCCGCGCTCGTCAAAGGTGCGACCGTCGCTGAAATCGCCGATATCGCCGGGCAGCGCCAATGTCCCGACAGAGACGTCGGCGTTCCCCTTCAAGAGATTGACGAAGCTGATCAGCACGGCCTGGACGGAGACGCGCAGCACTTTGGCATCGCCAGCGTTGCTGAGCGTAAAGGGCCAGGTGGTATAAAGGATGATGATGGTATGCAGCTGCTCTTCGGTGTCCAGAACGAAGGCGATGGCGCGCTCGATGTGGCCGTTCTGGCGCATGCTCTCTTCGGAGGCAAAGCCGAGTTCTGTGAGCGCGACGGCCTGAAAGCCGGCCGGCAGGTCTTTCACGCTGATGCCCAGGCCGGTCAGATCGGGCAGCGGGGTCGGCGTGAGCGTGGGGGCCGGCGTGCGCGTCGGTTTGAGCACTTCCGTCGGCTCGATGGTCGGCGTCGGCGATGCGGTCGCGGTCGGTTCTGGCGTGGGCGTGGCCGTCGCGGTGGGGATCGGCGTGTCAGTCGGCGTCGGGCTGGGGCGGACGGTGTTGGTGGAGCGGGGCGTGGCCGTGACGACTTGCGCCGGCTCGGCCGGCGGGCGGCCGCAGGCTACCAAAACTAGCGCCAAGAGGCCGGCGCAAAACCACGCGATCGCTGAGAGATTGCCTTTGTTCATGGCGTCATGTTTCTCCTGGGCTGAGCAACGCGGCGCGCGTTACCCGCACTGATTCAATGTGCAGGCCGTCCATGCGCTCCACCTCGAATTCGTAGCCCTGCCGGCTCAGGCGGTCGCCTTTCTGGGGAATGCGCCCGAAGTGAGCCAGCAGGAAGCCGGCCAGGGTTTCGAAGCGGTAGAAATCTTCGTCGTCCAGTTGGCGCAAGTCCAGCGCCCCTTTCAGATCATCGAGCGTCGTGCGCCCGCTCATGAGCCAGACGTCGTCGGTTTGCGCGCGAATGGGCGGTTCCGCGATGCGATCGTACTCGTTGCTCAGATCGCCAACGATCTTCTCGAAAACGTCCTGCAACGTGACCAGGCCGGCCGTGCCGCCATATTCGTCCAGGACAATAGCCATCTCGGCGTGTTGGCGCTTGAAGGTTTCCAGGAGGCGCATGGCCGGCATGTTCTCGGAGACGAAGAGCGGGTCGCGGGTGCGCTTGCCGGCCGGCTCATCCAGCTCGGCCGGCCCCAGGCCGATGAGATCGCGCAGGGAGAGGATGCCGGTGATGTGATCGAGGTCGCCCTGATAGACCGGGATGCGCGAGAGGCCGCTCTTGAGCAGATCGGGCAGGGCTTCGCGCAGGGGTTGGCCGGCTTCGACCCCGACAATATCGGTGCGCGGCTGCATCATCATCCGCACTTGCAGATCCGAGAGGTCCAGCACCGATTGCAGCATCTCTTGTTCGGTCTGCTCCAGAGCGCCTTCTTCGACGCCGGTTTCCAGGATGGCTTCGATCTCCTCTTCGGTGATCGCGTTTTCGGCCGTGCGCTCGCCGACGAGGAGCAGGGCGACCAGCCGGCTGGATGCGTTCAGAAAACGGGTCGCCGGCCGCGCTATGGCGGAGAGGGTCAGGAAGAGGCCGGCGATGCGTCGGGCGAGGGACTCAGGAGCCAACAGGGCGAGGCGCTTGGGCGCCAACTCGCCCAGCACCAGTGAGAAGTAGGCGATCAGGATGACGACGATGCCCAGAGAGAGCGGCCCGCTGTAGGGTTGCAGCCCGGGCAGGCGATCCAGGTATTCCTGGAATTCCTGGCTCGAGAGGAATAGCTGGTAGACCAGGAAGAGTAGGAATTACAGGAGATAAGGTCGATTAGAGTTTTTTTTTACGTTGATTTATATTTGCTATAGTTTTTGGCATAAAG